>JBJHBN010000296.1:0-4322 GCA_050485505.1 Opitutales bacterium
GGACTGCAGTTCGCCCTGAGCGCCCGCTCGAGCGGGGTCGACGCGCCCTACGGCCTCGACGTCGTCCTGCAGTTCCACCGCTACATGGGTCTGGTCGGGGTCGCCCTGGTGCTCGCCCACCCGACGGTGCTCTTCCTGAGCGGCGCTGCGCCGTGGACGCTGCTGAACGTGGTCGAGGCCGGTTGGCTCACCCGCTTCGGCCTGATCTCGCTCGTGGGGCTGCTGGTGCTGGTGGCCACGTCGGTGTGGCGCCAGCGCCTCCGACTCCGCTACGAGGTGTGGCGGTTGCTCCACGACGTGCTGGCGGCGGTGGTGGTGCTGGCCGCGCTCCTCCACGTGGAGATGGTCGGCTACTACGTGCAGGGGCTGTGGCGCCGAGTGGATTGATGGATTGGTGGGGTGATGGAGTTACGGGTTGTATGGTTTTGTCCTGTGGGCGGGGGCGTTCGCTACCCCCAAGTGCGTAGGTCTGCATAAATATCCACGAATGACGTGCAATAAAGTAGTCAAAAAAAAGGGCTACTTTCCGCGGTTTTACCTCGACCTGGAGGAATAGGTTTCCTTGTTGCAATGGGAGTTGACCGGAGTTTAATATAGTATTTCTGGAGAATGAATATTACCAAAAGCCATTTGTGTGGGTGCTTGGCTTTCCTGTTTGCTTCTGTGCCGTTGGTTGAGGGCAGGGTAGGGATCGACGGGCTGGTTGAGTATGTCGAGGAAACTATGTTTTTGCTGGAGCCGAGTTCCTATGCGATTGTGGTTTCCAAGGGGACTGATGTTGTGTTTGAGGCGTATCGGAAGGGAAGTTTTGATGGCTTGCCTGAGGTGCCTGTGGATAGGGACTCTATGTTCTTTCTGGCGTCCTGTACCAAGTCTTTTAGCTCCGGGGTGTTGATGCGGTTGGTTGAACAGGGCGTGGTCGATTTGTCCGAGCCTGTTTCCAGATATTTGGAGGATTTTTCAGATCATGGGGGTGGTAGCTTTTCCATGGGCGATGTGACCATTCTTCATCTGGCTTCCCATACATCTGGATTGGAATATCACGACGGCGCTTCCGCAGGATCATTCAGTGATTTGCGGGTCACTACCAAGCCGGGCGAGACTTTTCAATATTCGTTGGTAGGAATCACTGTTCTGCAGCGGGTCTTGGAGAAGGCTGCTGGAAGGAGTTTTGTGGAACTGATGCAGGACGAAATTATCGACCCGCTGGGTCTCGATAAGACCGGATATGTTTTTGCATTTGATTCAGAGCTTCCGCTCGTTCCTTCCAGAGCGCAGGAGGCATTGGGGCATGATGAGCATTTTTTCTTCAGCAGTGAAAGTTATCTTTTGGGGAGTGGACTCTACTCCACTGCCAGGGATGTCAATTCGTATTCTCAGTTTTGGATACAGAATAGTCAGTCGCCCGGAGAACCTTTCCTGAGTTCTGAATCGGTTGCCAAGGTGTCCGCCAAACACGCTGTTTCTGAGGCCAACGATGCCGAATATGGGATTCTTTGGTGGGTGTTCCCGGATAAGGGGGCAATCGTCATGTCAGGCGCCACACATTCAGTTTCCGCAATCATTCCCGAATCCGGGGTGGTTGTTACCGTCTTGCGCAATTACTTTGGTCAAATTCCGCAAGGATTCGTGTTTCACGAGGACAAAATTGCTCTCGTCAATTTTGCCATCCAGATTGGCGAAAATTAATTAACACCAGGGCATTGGCTCCCAACCACCCAGTCCACCGGGTCCACTCGGTCCACCTTCCACTCCCGACAATTATCTTGCGCCGTTTGATTATGACCGAAACATAGGGTTTATGTCCCAAGTCAGTCGTCAGGTCCGTTCGTGTTTGCTCTCCTGTTTGCCCGAGGGGCTGCGGATGAAGGTTTTGAATGCCTGGCCAAATTGGCGAAAGGCGGCGCCGGAGGGGATGGAGTTTGTTTTTGATGGGTATCTGGACGACTTGAAAATCCAAATCGACACGCGCTTTCTGGTGGAACGCATTGCCTGGACGGGGGCTTATGAGGCGGATTTTCAGAATTGGATTCGCTGCAACATTGTGCCGGGTGCAGTGGTGTTGGATATCGGGGCCAATGTGGGGGCGATTACTTTGGGTCTGGCAAAACAGGTGGGTGACGAGGGTCGAGTGCATTCTTTCGAGCCTGCGCCGCCGAACCGGCGGCGGCTGGAGGAGAATCTGGCCCTGAACCCTGAACTGGAGAAACGGGTAACGGTGCATCCCTTTGGTCTGGGTCAGGCGGCGGAGACCCTTTACTGGCACGAGGAACCGGGCAACCCGGGCAATGGCTGGTTGCGAACCGAGGGCGAGGAGGCCGTCGAGGTAAAGGTTTTGGACGAAGTGGTCGAGGCGCTGAATCTCCAGCGTCTGGACTTCATCAAAATTGATGTCGAAGGCATGGAATGGCCCATCTTTCGGGGCGCGGAGGCGACTTTGCGCAAGTGGAAACCAGGTCTGTATTTCGAAACCTTGTCCCGCTTCCGCAAGGATGGTGAAGGGCATGAACCGATCCGCGACTTCCTCGAAGGCCTGGGTTACCAATTCTACTATCTGAAAAAAGATGGCTCCTCCGAACCTCTGACCGCGGGCAAGTGGGCGAGTTATACCTTGGCGTTGTGATTGTGACTGGGGTGGTGGAACAGGGTTGGCAGTGGGGCTTTGACAGGATCTGTTGGGATGTTTGTTTCATTGTTTGATGAAAACGATTCGTGTTTATACCTATTCCAAATGCAGCACTTGTCGCAAAGCGACGGCTTGGTTGAATGCAAAGGGGGTTGATTACGAGGAGATCCCGATTGCTGAAAATCCGCCATCAATTGAGGAGCTGGCGAAAATGGAGGGAGAACTCGACGGCAAGCGCGGGCGGCTGTTCAACAGCTCTGGCCGCGAATACCGTGCATTGGGACTGAAGGACAAACTGCCCAACATGTCCGCCGAAGAGGCCTACGCTTTGTTGAACGGTAACGGAATGCTGGTCAAGCGGCCGTTTCTGATTACGCCGCAAGGCGGTGCGGTCGGGTTTCGCGAGGCCGAATGGTCGGAACTGTTGTAAGGTCTCAAGTAGCACCTCGCTTTAGCGTGGTGACCGGCGAATAGGCTGATCGGTTTTTGAGCCAAGATCCTCCACCAGCATAAATTCAAGTGCTACTTTATGCGGCTTTGGATGTCTCAGATTTTGCTCGCAGAGCTGCGGGCTCTGCTTTTGGGTTGAGGGTTCTTTGTTATGATAGAACTCAACGAATTTAAGCTCAGTTACGGAGAGAAGGTAATCTTCAACGAAATCTCGGCGCAGATTTCGCCGTCCGACCGGATTGGTCTGGTGGGTGTCAATGGCTCCGGGAAATCAACCTTTTTGCGGGTCCTGAATGGTGAATCGGAATTGGATGGGGGCAAGATCCAGAAGCCGGATTGGGCTTCGGTGGGCTATCTGCCGCAGGACGGTATCCAGGTGCGGGGCAAAAGCCTTTATAAAGAGGTTGAAACGGCTTTCGAGGATGTGCTCAGTCTGCAGGCAAAAATTGATGGGGCCACGGAGAAGATGTATGAGATGGATCCCGAGGATGAGGCCTATTACGAGTTGATTGATACTATTGGCGAGTGGGAGCAGCAACTTGAGGATCATGAGCCGGAGCGGATGAAGTCGCGCATTGAGCGGATTTTGACCGGCCTCGGGTTTTCCATGAGTGATATGGATCGCGACACAGGGGAGTTCTCCGGGGGTTGGCAAATGCGGATCGCGCTGGCCAAGCTGTTGCTGCTGAATCCGAGTTTGTTGCTGCTGGACGAGCCGACGAATCACCTGGACCTCTATTCGCAGCGCTGGCTGGAAGCCTATTTGCGCGGTTACCATGGTTCTTTGATGTTGATTTCCCACGACCGTGCTTTTCTCAACGAGGTGACCAATACCACCTGGGAACTGAAGTTCGGCAACTTGAACATTTACAAGGGGAATTACAGTTTCTACGAGAAGGCCCGTGCGGAGCGTCTGGCGGTTCAGCGCAAGGCGGCGGAAAATCAGAAGAAGGAAATTGCCCGCCAGAAGGAGTTCATCAATCGCTTCCGCTCCAATCAGAAAAAGGCGAGCATGGTCCAGAGTCGCTTGAAGCAACTGGACAAGGTCGAGATCATTCAACCGGAGCGTGAAGAGAAGAAAATCTATTTCCGCTTCCCGCCACCACCGGTGGCGAGCCACAAGGTCGCCAAAATCGAGAACCTGCACAAGGCTTACGGTGACCTGAAAGTCTTTGACGGCCTGGACCTTGAGATCACCAAGGGCGACCGCATCGCGGTGGTTGGTGTCAACGGCGCGGGTAAATCG
>JBJHBN010000297.1:0-4314 GCA_050485505.1 Opitutales bacterium
GACTACACCTCGCTGATCTGGGCGCTCGTGTTCGGATACGTGTTCTTCGCGGAGGTTCCGACCCCGGTCACGTTTCTCGGGGCGGCGCTGATCGTCGGGGGCGCGACATCTTTGAAGTCGCAAACCGATCCTATTCCCGAAAGTGGATACCTGTTTGCTCATTTCTATATGAACGGGGAGTCCGGGCTTCACTTGGCGTGGAGCTCCGATGGCTTGGACTGGCATTTGTTGAATAATGGTGAAAGTTATTTGGTGCCCGAAGTAGGGGAGGCCAGGTTGATGCGCGACCCGAGTTTGATTCAGGGGCCAGATGGTATGTTCCACATGGTATGGACAACTGCATGGAGTGGGCAATCGATTGGCTACGCATCTTCTCCGGATCTGATAAACTGGTCTGAACAGCGCGCGCTTCCCGTCATGTCCCATGAGCCGGGCGCTTATAACTGCTGGGCGCCAGAGATCATCTGGGATCCAACGCGCGAAACCTACCTAATACTTTGGTCTACAACGATCGAAGGGCGGTTCCCGGAGACTGCCCTCTCTAACCGTCGCCCTTCGCGTAACCACCGGATCTATTCGACGACTACCGACGATTTCGAAACCTTCACTCCCACGCGTCTACATTACGATGGAGGCTATAACGTTATAGATGCGGCATTAGTGGAGATGGACGACGAGTGGATCATGTTTGTTAAAGACGAGTCATTGGCCCCCAAGACACAGAAGAATATCCGGATGCTGCGCGCACCGACGCCCTATGGACCCTTTTCGGCTCCCTCTGAACCGCTCTCCACTGGTGATTGGTCCGAAGGCGCGTTCGGCATTCGGGTTGGAGATGCCCTGCACCTTTATTATGACCAACACATGATTGATCAGTATGGCCTTGTTCGCAGCTACGATCTCGAAAACTGGGAAGTAATGGACGGCAAGACCAACTTTCCGCCCGATGCCAATCATGGGAGCTTTTTGAAGGTTCCCGGAGAGCTGATCCAATCTTTGGTCGAAGCTACTCCGGACCCTTAACTATTGGATAAATAATCTCATGCGACTCCTTAAACTATTTACCCTCCTCTGCGCTTCCGGTCTGACCTTTCATACCGCGGCTACTGCCGGTGGCCTCAATGTGCTCGATCACGGAGTGGTCGGCGACGGAACGACTGTGAATACGGACGCCATTCAATCGGTAATCGCGCTCTGTGGAAAGACAGGTGCCGGGGCCGTGCGCTTTCCTCAGGGGCGTTATTTGACCGGGCCCCTGGATATACCCGATTTTGTGGAAATCGTCCTGGAGGACGGCGCTGAATTGATTCTCGAATCCGACGAGCAGGCAAGGTGGTCTGAGGATGATCGGGCGCTTCTGCGCATTCGAGGTCAACGTGGTATTGTGATTCGGGGCGGAACCTTGTCCGTGCCCAGAATGGGAACTGCAATACATGTGGAAGATTCCCGGCAGATACGTGTGATTGACCTGAAGATCTCAGGGCAGCGGGGGATTCATGCGCAGAATGTCCAACGCCTGCGGATCGAGGATGTCCACATTGATGTCTCTGAGCTGCCCCCTTACCTGATCATGAACTCACGCCATGTGGAGTTGGTTAATATCGCATCCCCCAGCACGTCGAATGAACCCATCGTTTCCCTGCACAATTGTCGTGATGTGTTGCTGAGGGACACCACCGCAGTGCGTGGAAACCGCACCTTCGTCATGGTTCTTGGCTCAGGCAGTGAGCAGATTGTGCTCCGAAACAATGATCTTTCAGCCGCTTCCAACCCATATTTAGAAGGTCCCGATGTGTTACCCGGAAAAGTGAAAGTAGAGGAATTATGAAAATAGAAACACCCGTAAAATCCACTTTCCCTACGGAAGGGGTGATCGTTGCTCTTTGGCTGCCCATAACCGAATCCGGAAAGCTCGACCGCGAAGCCTTGAGAGCACATTTCTCATGGCTGCGCGAATGTGGAATCCACGGAGTGATGGCGCTTGGCAGCAGCGGGCGTTTTCCATTGATGGATCTCAAATGGCGACTCGATGCCTTGGGATTTATAGCCGAGCTGGCAGAGGACTTGCCGGTGATCGCGAACATCAGTGACATCCGACCATCAGTCGTTGCTGAGCTGGGCCGTGAGGCCAAGACCTTGGATCTGGCCGGAATTGCAATTATGCCTCCGAGTTTTTATAGGGTTAAGGATGCCGATCAATTGGCATTCTTCGAGCACACGGCTGAACAAGTCGACCTGCCAGTTTTGCTCTACAATTTTCCAGAACTGACCGGGAATCGTATTTCCCCCGAAACCATTGCCACTTTTGCTGATCGCCAGCGCATGGCGGGTATCAAACAGAGTGGGGGTGAATTTGAATACCATCGAGAGTTGGTTGATCTAGGTAAATCCAAAGGTTTTTCGGTGTTTTCGGGAGCCGATACCCGGCTGCATGAGGTGCTTCCAATGGGGGCCAGTGGCTGTATTGGCGGACTGGTGAATTTGGTTCCTGAATACATGGTCGCTCAATTTAATCACTTTTGCAGGGGACTACCGACTGAATTGGATCTAACCTGTTCCCGGATGGCTGAGGTGGGGAGAATCGTCAATCAACTGCCGCTGCCCCTGAGTGTTGCTTCCGGAGTGCGAGCCCGTGGGTGGACGGATGGCGCGAATGTCAGCGTCGTTTCCAGGCAATCTTCAGCAATGATGGAAGGGATCGTCGCTGACTTGAAAGCAGCTTTTCGATCCTGGGGCCTACCCTTTGGTCCTCATGCTTCGTCATCTTTTGCTTCTGCATAATGAATGAACATTTCACATTTCTGGATGGACTTGTCCTTGTGGTCTATTTCTCCGCCGTCCTTTGGGTGGGATTCAGCTTCCGCCGCAAGGCTGGATCGG
The DNA here is from genome assembly GCA_050485505.1 of Opitutales bacterium. GTDB lineage: Bacteria > Verrucomicrobiota > Verrucomicrobiia > Opitutales > Oceanipulchritudinaceae > JAFIGG01. The sequence continues at coordinate 2,881 of JBJHBN010000297.1, forward strand.
TGGATGGTTATACGGCCGCTGGGCGCAACCTCCCTGGCTGGGTTACCGGGCTTTCTATCCTTGGTACCTATGTAAGCAGTATCAGCTTCCTGGCTCTTCCCGGAGCAGCATATGGTGGGAATTGGAATGCATTTGTTTTCAGTTTATCTCTTCCCCTGGCAACCTTTATTGCGGTCTACTGGTTTCTGCCTTTCTACCGGAATGCCGGTTATATCTCAGCCTATCAGCATCTGGAAGAGCGCTTTGGGGCCTGGGCCCGAGTGTATGCATCGATCTGTTACCTATTGACCCAGATGGCAAGAATGGGCGCGGTCATGTATCTGATGGCCCTGCCTATCAGCATACTGCTAGGCTGGGACATCCGGGTGATTATTGTGATAACCGGAGTTTCCGTCACTCTGTATACATTCATGGGCGGGCTTGCTGCAGTGATCTGGACCGACGCGGTACAAACGGTCGTTCTGATCGTCGGTGCCTTGGTCTGCGCAGCAATCATGATTTTTAGTTTGCCTGGAGGAATTCCTCAATTGTTCGAAATCGCGTCTGAAGAGAATAAGTTCAGTCTGGGCAGCTATGGCCCCAGTTTGATCGAATCGACTTTTTGGGTGACCCTGGTCTACGGCCTTGTCATCAACCTCCAGAACTTCGGCATTGATCAAAATTATGTGCAGCGTTACCTGGCGTCCCGATCCGACAGTGAAGCGCGCAAGAGTGTCTGGTTTGGCGGATTGATGTATGTGCCGGTTTCGGCAATGTTCTTCTTAATCGGCACGGCCTTGTTTGCCTATTATCGGGTTTATTCCGAAGGCCTACCCGCACGCTTCGCCGAACCGGGTCAGGCTGATTCTGTCTTTCCCTGGTTTATTGTTTCAGTGCTGCCGACGGGGGTTTCGGGGCTGTTGATTGCCGCGATATTTGCGGCAGCCATGAGCACGGTATCCACCAGTCTGAATTCGTCCGCGACCATACTGTTCAACGATTTTTATCGACGTTACATTCGCCCGGATACCACTGAGGCCCAATCCATGGTTGTCGTTCGTGGGACGACACTGGTCTGGGGTGCACTCGGAACTGGGATCGCCCTGGCGATGATTGAAGTCGCCAGCGCCCTTGATGCCTGGTGGACTTTGGCAGGGATCTTCGGCGGGGGAATGCTGGGTTTGTTCTTGCTTGGATTCCTGTCGCCACGGACCGACGGGCGGGCCGCTCTTATCGGTGTGGGAGCAGGGGTTATTGTGATCCTCTGGATGACGCTATCGCCGGGCTGGGGCTGGCTGCCGAGCCTTCTGCAGAGCCCCTTCCACCGTTTTCTCATTATTGTTTTTGGAACCGCCACCATCCTATGCGTGGGCTTTCTCGCAACCTGGTTCATTAAGGGAACCGATCGTAAAGGACACTTACAAAATGAAATCTGACTCTAGTAAAAAACAACAG
>JBJHBN010000298.1:0-4312 GCA_050485505.1 Opitutales bacterium
TGAAGCTATTGCCGCCAAACTGTGTCGTGTCGGGGCTTCCGAGTAGGCGCACGCCATTGTTGCGGGGGTAGAGGCTGTCGCCCCAGGGGTAGCCGCCTTCGAAGTCGTCCCAGAAATCAGACTCTGGATCGAGTTCTGGGCCAACTTCCTGCGCGAGGAATGAGATGTAGTAGACAGCTCCGACGTCGCCGGATAGTTCTTGTTCAAGCGTACGGGCGACAAACAGGTTGCCCGGGGGGATGCTTGGATCGATGTCATTGTGTACGCCGCCTTGGAGGTAGGCATGGTTGCCGGTGGTGTAGAGGACGTAGCCGTCTTGGTCGACGTATTGCAGGCTGCCTGCCTCAATTGGGGCGAATAAGCCTTGGGACTGTTCGTGGGTTACGTTCCAGGCTCCAGTCCAGCCGGTGCCTCCTGAGAGGGTACCACCTGTAAGGTTGCCGCCCGGTTCATAATCAAAGCCTTCGTAGGCTAAGAGGTTGTCATCGTCGTGGATAACATTGCCATATGTGGTTCCGCCAGCGATTGCCAGGCTGAGTATGCAGCCGAGCAGGCGCGTGGCCGACGAGGAGAAGTGATAGCGTAGTCTTTTCATATGGTTGTAGGGTCCTTATGTGTTGTCTTGAGGTTGAGCTCGATGCGGTGTCTTCGCAGGGGTGTCCGGGGAAAATGCCGGGTCGAGCTTTTTACTGAGGTTGCACATTCTTTTATTTCAGCCGCAATAGTCAAGAAAATCATTTCATTTCATATGAAATATATTCTATTTATTGGTTTTTTGTGTGCTTTTTGTGCTTCTGTATGCTTGTTTTTGGCGAGCGGGGTAGGTGTATGTCGAGGTTGATTGGGTTAAGGGGATTTTTCCCTTTTTCGCCTTAACTGAGCTCGGGAAGTTTTATTTTTTTGTTTCTGGAATTGCGTTGACATGGCTGCGATGGGTATCGTTGAATCACTTATAATTTCATATGAAATAGAGTGGCATGGTCGCTTTTTTGTAACCTGGATGCCTTGCCCGTCTATCAAGATAACCCCACCTTATGAAACCGATTCGAAAGATACTCCTAGTAATGTTCCCCCTTCTCGCGGTCTTGGCGATGCCGAGCTATGGCGAGTTGCCTCCCTTTTCGGGGACTGATGAAGGCATGTCGACGGCTGGGGCAGGCTGGGAAGCGACTACGGTTCTGGTCGGGGGTTTCCATGGTTTGGTTGATGAGGATGTCTTATGCAGTCGGATCGACTGGAGAGGCTTAATGGATCATTGCCCTGAGTGGGATCTTTCAAAGTGAATGGGATAGATCATAGTGTCAGGTCATCGGGATCCGTGCTCGTCGAAAAGACGGTCCCAACGGAATGCTTTCATAGAGGGAGAAGCATTTCGGGATTCCCGATGGCCTGTCCTTTGCTTTTTTGCGGAGTACTGTTGCTCTTGCTGTTTTCTCCTGTAACAGGTGAGGAGATTGGTGAGGCCGTATCCCGGTCGAATTCGGGGGAGCTGATCTATGAGGTCGATGCTCAGGGAAATCGGTTACCGGATTTTTCTGCCGCGGGCTACGGTGGGGGTGGAATGGCTTTACCCAGGGTGCCGGCTCAGGTGCGCATGGCCCCTCCGACCCAGGGCGATGCCGGTGAACGGATTCAGGCGGCAATCGATTATGTTGGCCGGCTGCCGCAGGATGCCAGTGGTCTCCGCGGCGCTGTCTATCTGGAACCAGGTGAGTATCGCGTCGCAGGCCAACTCAGGATTTCGACATCGGGTGTTGTTTTGCGGGGTGCTGGCTCCGGCGAGAGTGGACCGGTTTTGGTGGCCACTGGTCAGGATCGGCGAACTTTGATCGTAGTAAAAGGGGAGGCGGGGATTGAGGTATCGAGTGCATCCATTGCAGTGGTCGATGATTACGTCCCGGCCGGCGCCGATTGGATCACTCTGGCGCAGGTTGATGGTTTGGCGATAGGTGACCAGCTGCGTATTGAACGGAAGGGAACTGCGAAATGGATCGAAGCTCTGGGAATGCACCAGTCTCCGGCACGAACGCATTACCGTTGGCGTGAAGGTTCACTGGACCTTAGCTGGGATCGGAGGATCGTGGAGATTGACGGTATGCGGGTCCGCCTCGACGCGCCGATCACCACAGCCTTGGATGCTGAACTGGGTTCGACCTCCGTCCTCAAATACGAAGCCCCCGGACGGATCACTCAAGTTGGTATTGAACAGTTGAGACTGATCTCCGAATACGATAAAGATCTTCCGGCTGATGAGGAGCATGCCTGGATGGGCATTCAAATGGACCACGTTGAAAACGCTTGGGTGGCTGATGTAACCGGTGTACATTTTGTCAGCTCACTGGTCGATTTGGGTCCGGGTGCCCGTGCGGTCACCGTGCAGGACTGCCATTCCCTGTCTCCAGTTTCCGAAATCGGTGGCTATCGTCGCCACAGCTTTCATACTCGTGGCGAGCGCACCTTATTTCTGCGTTGTTACGCTCAGAATGGCATCCACGACTTCACCACTGGTTATCTGGCTACAGGTCCGAACGCCTTTGTCGATTGTGTGGCTGAGAATGCCTCGGGTATGAGCGGATCGGTTGGCAGTTGGGCAAGTGGAGTCTTGTTTGACAATGTGGTGGTTGACGGTGGCGCTCTGGCTCTCGACAATCTGGAAATCCGCTACGGCGGGGTGGGCTGGGCTGCGGCCAACAGTGTGTTGTGGCAGTGCGAAGCCTCCCAGATCATTTGCCGTTCCCCTCCAGGCGCGCTCAATTGGGCAATTGGGGTGTGGGGAGAATTCTATGGAGACGGCCGTTGGCAGCGCTCGAATCAAAGCTTCGAGCCGCGCAGTCTATACCGGGCTCAGCTGGAGCAGCGCCTCGACACGCGGGCTCTCGCTGCGTTGGATGCCGTCGGAGGCATCGAAGGGGACTCAAATGCACCGCATCTGGATGATCGGGTAGAGGCACCTGCATCAGCGCCGGTTAGCGCGGGAAAAGTCGATGTCGAAAAAGGTCTGAGAATCGAAAATGGCTGGTTGGTCGATGACCATGGCCTATTGACCGGAACTACTTCCCCGATGCAGTGGTGGCGTGGTCACCTCAACCCGGCCCGCACGGTTGACTATGCACCTCACCTAACACGTTATCTCCCGGGGAGGATTGAACCCGGTGGCACCGAAGACCTCAGCGAGTTGCTCGCACGGATGCAGGCCGGTAATCAGACGGTGATGCGGCACCACTGGGGGCTCTGGTATGACCGCCGCCGTGAAGATCATCAGATGATCAGGCGGGTGAACGGCGATGTGTGGCCTCCATTTTATGAGATGCCCTGGGCGCGCAGCGGAGAAGGCCGGGCATGGGATGGCTTGAGTTTGTTTGACCTCGAACGCTTCAATCCCTGGTACTTTCAGCGCTTGCGCTCATTCGCAAAGCTGGCCCGCAAGGAGAGAAAAGTGTTGGTGAATGAAATGTATTTTCAGCACAACATTCTCGAAGCGGGTGCCCACTGGGCGGATTTTCCCTGGCGTCCCGCCAATGCGGTTCAGGACACAGGCTTTCGCGAACCACCGGAATACGCCAATGGCAAACGCATCTTCAAGGCGGATGACTTCTACGATGTGGAGCATCCAGTCCGCAGAGAGCTGCATCGGCAATATATTCGGCAATGCCTGGATAACCTTGCTGGAGAACCGAATGTGATCCACACAACCAGTGAGGAATACAGTGGGCCGCTGCACTTTGTCGAGTTCTGGCTGGATGTCGTTGGCGAGTGGATAGAGGAAACAGGACATCGCCCACTCATCGCCCTGAGTGCCCCCAAGGATGTGCAGGATGCCATTCTTGCCGACAAGCGTCGGGCCGCTCTAGTGGATGTAATTGAATTCAAATATTGGTGGCAGTCGGCAGATGGACTCTATGCACCGGAGGGTGGACAAAACCTCGCTCCCAGGCAGCACCTTCGCCAGTGGCGAGGGGCGTCGGCCAGTGCCGAAGATATCGCAGCGATGATCGAGTCGTATCGACGGGAGTTTCCAGATAAAGCCATCTTTTCCGGTCGGCTCGGCGAGGGCATGGGCTGGTCCGTTGTTACAGCAGGAGGATCGATTCCGGACCTCCCGGTGGGTGTCGACCATGATCTCTTGCGCGTAATCCCCAGCATGCGCCCTCTGGAGACTGAAGCCAATGGTGTTGGTATTCTCAGCGATGGCGGCGAAAACTATCTCGTTTACGCCCGCAGCGGCCGTTTGTCCGAAATCGAGCTCGGCAATTCCCCGCATGTCTCCAGGGCCTATCGAATCGGTCCGGATTGCGGTTCGATAAGGGAAGAA
>JBJHBN010000299.1:0-4308 GCA_050485505.1 Opitutales bacterium
GCCGAAGGTGTTGGTGCGAACCAGTCTCGGCAGCAGCCCCTGCTCGCCCAGAATGTGTTCTTGGCCGATGACCTCGCTGAGGTTCTGTGGCCGCATGCGGGCGGCGAGCGGTCGGTGCCCACCGGATGATTGGGAGCCAACAGATTTCGCTGCTTCCGGCTCCCGACCAAACAAGTCGCTTTGCTCAGTCCTGCTCATTCTCTGCAGAAGGATTTCCTTGCCAGAGCCCCCGCGGGTAAAGTCCTTGGTCGGTGAACATCTTCAATGCGGATCGAACGGCTTCCGCATCGGCGCCGTAAGTAATACCCAGCCAGCTTGCATCGCTGCGGGCGACGTCGATGCGCAGGTTCCCTTCGCGCATCAGCCGGGTACATGCTTCCGGTAGGAAAAATTCGGACCCCGCCACTTGGATCTGTTCGGACAGAAAGTGCTCGAAAGCGTTCTCCAAGTGCTTGAAAAAGCCAGGTTCGAAAGCAAAGGCGTTCATGGATTCCAGTTGATCGGGGCTGAACATTTTTCCTTTGTCTGGCCCTTCTATGACCATTGGCCCCTCCTGGCTGATGCGAATGTGACCCTGTTCGCGAATCGACAGCAAACGGCCTTCTGCGTCCGTCGAGCAAATACCGCGTGAAACGGCTCCATGTGCTGATAGGGTACTGGCCAATGGAAAGGCGGCCAGACCGGCACGGACCGTGTGTTGCGGTTCCGATTTCTGCCAGTCCCTGCAAAAGCGCGCGAGCGCCTTAAAGGTATCTGCACCGTAAAAGTCGTCGGCATTGATGACCGCAAATGGCTCGTGGATCGCGTTGCGGGCAGCCAGCACCGCGTGCCCGGTGCCCCAAGGCTTGCTGCGGTCGGCGGGTTTGCGAAAGTCGCCCGGCAGATCGTCGGGGTCCTGATAGACGCATTCGATGTCGATGGTGCTGGCGAAGCGACTCAGCACATTATCGCGAAAAGCCTGATCGAAGTCCCGCCGGATAACGAACACCACCTTGCCGAATCCACTGCGAACCGCATCAAATACCGAGTATTCGAGGATGGTTTCCCCTTCGGGCCCCATCGGTTCGATCTGTTTCAGACCGCCGTAGCGGCTGCCCATTCCGGCTGCGAGAATCAGGAGTGTTGGTGACGTCTTCATATCGAATTCAGGAATGCACCGCCTGTTGACTGGGAGACTGGTAGCGAATCCATTCCTCCAGTTCATGCAAATGATCGCTCAGCTGCAAGCCTTGGGATGCATCCGACAGCAATTGCTCAAAAAGTGCGGATTTGTCGGATTTCAATCTTTCAATGCGTTCCTCGATTGTGCCTTGTGCGATCAGTCGATAGATGAAGACTCGGTTCTTGCGCCCCAGACGGTGGACCCGGTCCACTGCTTGGGCTTCCACTGCTGGATTCCACCAAGGGTCCAGCAGGAAAACGTAGTCTGCCGACTGTAGATTCAACCCGGTGCCACCGGCGCGCAAACTGATTAGGAAACAGGCCGAACCTTTGGCTTTACGGAAGCCTGCTACAGGTTTGGATCGGTCGGTTGTTTGGCCTGTTAACTCAAATAATGGCAGATCGGGAAAACGTTCCTCCAGCAATTCCCGGGCGCGGGCAAGGAAGCGTACGAATTGACTGAAAACGATGACCTTGGCACCGGATTCAATGGCCTCTTCCAGGCGTTCGAGGAGAACCCGAAGTTTGCCGCTTTGGTCGGTCCCGGCGCGGACACCGGGCAGTAAGCTGGGGTCGCAGCAAGCTTGCCGCAGGCGGGTCAGGAGGGCGAAGACGTGCATACGGCTGCTCGCCTCATCGGGGTTTTTCAGTTCGCTCAGACCCTGCGCCGCCAGTTGCTGGTAAAGGGTTTCCTGCATAGGTGTAAGGCTGCAAGGCAGGACCACGTCCATTTTTTCCGGAAGGTCTTTGGCCACTGCCTTTTTACTGCGGCGCAGGACAAATGGTTTCAGCTGACTGCGCAAATGCGCCAATGCCTCGTCGGCATTGGCTTTAAAGCGGTCGCTAAGTCTGCGCCGGTTGTCGAGCAAGCCCGGCATAAGAAAGCGGAACAGGGTCCACAAGTCCTGAGGTCGGTTCTCGACTGGAGTACCGGTCAGCGCGATGCGGTGATGGGCCTTCAGGCTCAGGCAAGCCTGGGTTGTTTTGGCATCCGGGTTCTTTATGAACTGGGCCTCATCCAGCAGTGCATAGGCGAAGTCTATCGAATCCAGCACTTTGCGGTTGCGCCGCAATTGTGTATAGCTGGCCAACCAGATCATTCCCGGCCGGTCTGCGGATGGCAGGCTATCCGCCCGCAGCACTTCGGTGGGCATTTCCGGGAAGAAACGTTGAATTTCTTCCTGCCAAACCGGGACAACGCTCGCCGGGCAGACAACCAGAACCAGACCATCCTCAAGTGCTTTGCGGGATTTTAGGAGGCAAAGCGTTTGCAGGGTTTTCCCGAGGCCCATTTCATCGGCGAGGAGGGGGTGGCAGTCGGCATCCAGCACACGGTTCATCCATTCGATGCCTTGTTTCTGGTAATCACGCAGGTAGTCGGGGTGGGAGAGGCGGCGACTTTTTCCCTTGTTCAGCTGTTGGATCCAGCCCTCGAGAGGGGTATCCAGGTCAATCCGAATATGAGGGTCACTGATGAAACGGAAAATCAGGTAGGGTGGCAGCTGGTTGCCGCGGAAAGCATCGGTCACGACTTTCCACTCGGTTACAGTATCGATTTGCCGGGGGTCCAGACGGTAAACACCCTGCCCCGGGATGAAGTGGGTCTGGCCGGGGTGCTGTGTGAGGGCTGAAAGTGTTTCCGGGGCAAGGTGGTCGCGGATGCGGTCGCTTGCCCAATGAATCTGAACGGCGTCCTGATCGCCCTCAATCCGCATCCTCAGCTTGATAGTTTGCAGTCCCCGCAGCCAGGACTTGAGGTTTGGATCAGTGTCCAGCTCAAACTTCTTTGCCCAGCGCGGCCATTCATCGCGGAGGAAGCTGAGGACGGCAGAAGGGTTGCTGAGCATGAAGCCGTGTGCTTTCGGGCGCTGCCGGAAGCCGGCACGGTGGAGCAGGGAAGTCAGGCGGATAATCTGTTCGCGCTCGGCCTCATTGCGCGGCGTGGAGGGCAGTGCTGCCGTCGTGGAGCGGGTATCACTCTCATTTTTCCAAAATGCGCGCAGGATTAGGCCGTTCTCGGCCGCCTTGAGCTGGATTTGCAGCGGGCGCGCGGGTTCCCTGCTGGGTTGTGGCTCGGAGGGCCTGTCCCCGCTCGCTGTGTCCGTCTGGTGGGTGTCCTGTTCCACCCCCTCTCCGGGCAGCGGAGGAAGTAGATCGGTGATCATTTCCTCCAGCTCGTACATGCCGGCGACGGCCAGTGCCCGGACCGGTTGAATACGATGAGTGGAGACGCGTACCTCTGGTTGCTCGTTGCGCCATTCAATCACAGAATAAATTTCTTCCTTGCCGTCGCGGAAAGTGACGATGACGCACTCCTCTGTGACTTCAGAGGAGACAATAGTGCCCTCCCTATATAGCCTCCGCCCCACCATCAACTCGTCAGCCCGGAAACACTTTTCCCAGTCAACGTTCAGGCGTTCGAACCACTGTTCGACGGCTCGGCGATTGTAAATGCGTTGTGGCGTGCGGATCATCTATAAAGTAAAACCGTTCAGACTAAAGCCTGGTCTAGGCGCAAATCAAGCATAAGGGTTGACGACTGTAGTTCCCGGAGCCTTAATGCAGCCTTTGATGGATCCAGCAAGCAGCTCGCCCAAACCCCGCTACAAACGCATCGTCCTCAAGTTGAGTGGAGAGGTTCTGAAAAGCTCAGAATCCGGCGAAACCATTGATGGCGCAATTTTGCACAAAATGTGTGCGGAGATTCGTGATCTCTACGAGCTTGGGGTCGAAATCGGCCTCGTTGTCGGGGGTGGAAATATATTCCGTGGCCTTGCCGGTGCTGAAAAACGGGGTGTGGACCGCACCACCGGAGATTACATGGGGATGCTGGCGACGATCATCAACGGCATGGCCCTGATGGATTGTCTGGAGAAACTGGACGTGCCGGTCCGGGTGATGAGTGCTATTGAGATGAATAAAGTCGCAGAACCCTACATTTTAAGACGTGCGGTTCGTCACTTGGAGAAACGGCGGGTCGTAATTTTCGTTGGAGGCACCGGGAATCCTTACTTTTCCACCGATACCACGGCTGCGTTGCGTGCCAGTGAAATTGGTGCGGAGGTCATTTTTAAAGCCACCAAGGTGGACGGGATCTACGACAAGGATCCCATGGTGCATCCAGACGCGGTTCGTTACGACAAGATC
>JBJHBN010000300.1:0-4294 GCA_050485505.1 Opitutales bacterium
CTCCAGTGCTCCCGGTTTGCGTCCTGCCGATGCGGATTTCCTGACCGGCACTGTAAGTGTCGATCCAAAGGTAGCCGCTGGAACTGACCGACTCGCTGCCCCCGAGAAAATCAATCTCATTCGAGAACAACTCAATGTTGCCTCCAACAAAAAGGAAGCCGCTGTGGGCGATACGGTTCGAAGCTGTGACCGAATAGTCGTCTCCAATCGCAACCGTTTGATTGAATGTAAGGTTGGTGGATTCGATACTGGCCGAACCGGAAACATCCACATTACCGGAAGCGGTGATATTGCCATCGGCCTTGATTGTGCTGTCGCCCTCAACCGTCAACCCACTCTGGAAACTCACGTTGCCAGTAGATTCTATGTTGAGGTTTCCGGAAACATTCACCGAACCCTCAAAGATAACATTCTGCACACCGGATATGTTCAGGTCGCCATCAATATCGATATCGCCGTTGAAGGTAATGGTCTGACCTTGGGTTATGGTAAGGTCATTGCTCAAGTTAACCGATCCGCGGAGACGGATATTGCCGGAATCCGCCGAAAGCGTCAGGTTCTGCAACGGAGTTGTTCCTCCAATTGCCCCCTCGATATCAATGAATGTCTGTGCAGCCAAAGTCAGACTGTGAGGTCCACCAGAAGGATGACCATTAACCGTCCCAGGAGCGTAAAAGCGGATGTGCTCGGTTGCGGTAATGGTAATGTCTCCATCAATCAACACCGCATCGTCCACCAGGTAGGAACCGACTGCATCCCAATCATCGCCGAGCGTCGTCGTATTGCCTGATCCCTGAATAAAGACGCTCTTGGTTTGCATATGGGTGTAAACCTCTATCTGTTGACCGCGCAGCAACAGAGTCGGGCTTTCAATGATCATGAAACCACCAGACCTGTCGCCAATTTTCACACTACCCGTGAACCGGTCACTGCCGATTACCAATTGGCTGGAAGTGAGCAGCTTGTTCATCTCATCCTGCGTCAGAACCAGACCATTTAATGCATCCTGATTGTTGGCGATCTGATTGGCATTCTGCAAAATCACAATCGGCCTATTCGGATTGGTCGGGAAAATATAGATATTATTGGTTGTGCTGATTTCATTCAGAATGGAAATCTGGTCCCCGGTAAGTGTGATCGGATCGTTGGAACCACTGATCGGATTATTGGCTTCCTGTAACCCGGTCAGATTTGTAATCCTCATCTCACCCGCCACGGAGTCGCCGGAAACCTGAATGCTATCCATGTTGACAATATAGGCATTCTCCAGGTCCGAGACGTTGATTGATACCTGAGCGACTTGAGTATAGATAGCCAATGGGCTGATACGAAAATCCTGATATGCCTCACCGATTCTGCTCTTACTATTCATGATCAGCTCGCCGCCCTGAGATTGAATAAAGGCGCCCTTGCCCTCGCGAATCAGAGTACCCGCTGGCCAGAGGTTTGGCTCCTGTCCAATCACCGTGCGGATCTCGCCTGTATTGAAGTCGATTGAGTCGACCGAGAAACGTCCGCCTCGCATGGCCCAATCGACTCTGGAAGCAAAACCGTCACCATCCCTGACCCAGCCTTCACCACTGGTGCGGATTCCACCTTCAGGGGCATTGAGGGTAATCGATCCAGAACCGTTGCCAGTGAGACCATCCGCATTGGCGCTGTATATCCCGGCATTGAGGACAATGTCGCCCTCACTGCTCTCCAGAACAATGGGTGCGTTGCGACGGCTGACGAGATCGTAATTGATAACAAGCTCATCATCGGACCTTAAATCGATTCCCCGTGCATGAACAATCCCTCCCCAGGTAATTGCCTCGCCCTCAACCGTAAGCTTGTTCTTCAGGTCGAGCACCTTGGATCCTGTCCCGGTCATTCTGACTTCAGCGTTCGGCGCCAAGACCGTCATCCGGTCAACATTGTGATAGTTGGAGGAAAAGCTGACGACTTGTGTGCCCTGACTGATCAAATCATTCATTACAGACACAATCGAGCCACCCAGCTTTGTCCGGACAATCAGATGGTCAATATCAGATGTCGAATTCATATCCGTTACGATCACCTGACCTGCCAACTGACCAAAGCTAATGTCATAAAGGTCATCTCCACCCTCACCATAGAGTCGTGTTTCACTTGTTCCTGTTTGAGTCACATAAAAGGCATCCGCATACTGGCTTCCGTAGAATACGCCGATTCCCATTTCCTCATCAACAACCCGATTGCTTCCCTGGGTGATCTCATAACGTCCGTTCTCACCAAGATTGAATTCAACCGGTCCTGTTGCGTTGGTAAAATCAACTGTATTGCCGGAGCCCTCGCTGCTCTCGACGATCTCATTTTCTCCCCAGCTTGAGCCTGAGAATACGTAAGTATCCGTGCCGCTGCCACCCACCAACGTGTCATTGCCAATGCCTACATAAACGATGTCGCTGCCATCGCCGGAGCTGATATAGTTATTCCCGGCATTTGCGTAAATGATGTCGTTGCCACTGCCCGTATAAATGGCATCGTCTCCGCTGCCACCATGTATGATGTTGGTTCCGTTGCCGGTAACAATTTGGTTGCTACCGCCGACCAGCCAGGCTGTCACGCTTCCGTCGCCAGTGCTGATGATGTTGTCGTCTCCGGTTCCGCCTCTGACCTCTATATCAGACTGAACACCAATAAACTGGATATCGTTGTCGTATCGCTGCAGGTCACGGACAACAACCTTGCTGACCCCGGAGAAGCTCTGCTCATAACCCAAACCATTGATGGTGATCGACTCGTTGCCAGCGGATCCGCCAGTGCTGTAGATGGTGAACGACTCGTCCCCGGTTCTTGCATAAGATGACCCGCGCAGGTTGGAGTCGACACCCGTGTAAACATACAGCACGCCATTATCGACCCGACCCAGTGTCGGGGGAGGACCAAAGCTAAATGTCATCGAAGGGCGCGCGGTAAACGGGCCTACATTCACAGCTATGCTCAAAGTCGCAGAGTTCTGTGGAACGTTAAAACTCATACTGGCACCGATGGAAGTACTGAAGGAAATGTCTGGAAATACTGGAACCGGAATGGAGGCCGACAAAGACAAGCTGCCCCCAGCGGAGAAGCCGTTGTGACTAAGGTTGAGATTGAAGTCCATTCCTGCGCTGAAGATTCCCAGATTGAAGCTGGAACTGAGGTTGCCGGTTATGGAGAAAGTACCATTCGAATCGACAAACCCTGAGACATTCACATTGGCAAAATTGAAGAAATTGAGAGTTCCGCTGAATTGCATGCGGAATCCATCCCCGCTGGTCCGGATAGTCGCGGATATTCCGGTTTCAAAAACCCAGACATTCAAATCCCCATTCACAGAGACTTCGGCTGTTGAAGTGCGGGTGTCGATATCCAGTCCGAAGTTGGCAACAATACTCAGAGTCGCGACCGAAAGGCTGCTGGTTCCCAGGTTCATGCTAACAGCGAAATAATCGCTGCCGGATTGCCGCCCAAATTCAGCTCCACCCTCGACGCGCAAATTCCCGAATGCACCGAGGTTGAGGCTCGCATCCAGATCCACAATCAGCTGATCTGACCCGATTACAATTTCGGTCCCGCCGCGGATTCCGAATCCGGCAATGTTCAACTCGCCGCCAAACGAAAGCAGCAGTGTTTCACTGTCCAAAGAAATGCTACGGGTTCCTGAAACAGCACCACTGTTGCTATTCACATTCAGAACACGCACGGACTGGGATGAACTGGTGGTATTGACTGCTAACTGGAAGCGCCCGCTGAACTGAACCCCTGCGACGCTGGCAGATGAAGAACTTCCGCCAAGTGCAATGCTCGCAACAATTCCCGCTGAGGATACATTCAGTTGTCCAGTGGCAGCCAATGATCCAATAAATGGCATTGAGGCTTCACCATCCAGATCAAGACTGAAGCCACTCGAAAGTATATTCAGTTGCATCTGTCCTGACAGCTGAACCAATCCCAGCAAGTCGAGTTGGGCATTATCAACTGCGAGTCGCAAACTCTGACTGGATAATGTGGAACCTGCCAGCGTGCGCTGACTGCTGCTCGTGTTCACACGCAGGCCAAAATCTCCCTGCAGGTCGAATCCTGAGCCGGAAAGTCCATCGGAACCGCTGATACTTACCGCCAGGACCATTGCTATTCCACCATTGGAACCTCCATATATGGCCGCACCACCCTGAACTTGCAGAGACTGTCCCAGGATTTCAGTTACCCCATATATTTCCAACTCAGTGGCGGAGTCGCTGGTTGTGAGAATGAAACTACCAGCAATCTCAATGAGTCCTGATAATGTGAG
>JBJHBN010000301.1:0-4285 GCA_050485505.1 Opitutales bacterium
GACCCCCAAGGTATCCTCGTTCAAGTCGCCACCGAAATATGGTCCGTTAATGCCGAAGAAAGCGCGGGTATCTGACGCACCGATAGTCATGGTGGACATTTCAACACCTGAAATCACCTGGTCATCCGGGAACAGGTCAATGGGAAGCCCAGTGTGAACATCTACATCGACAGTCGGGCCGAGCTCGAAGGCAAAGTTGCCACTAAAGTGCGCAAAGTCGAGCAAGCTCAAAACGGCATTGTTGACCTCAACCGCTATGCGCTGATTGCCATCAAAATCGAGATAAACCGAATCACCCACCCCCGGGACAACAAAACCAGCTGGCACAGCACCTTCGCCATCTTCATCGGCTTCAACAGGCGGAAAGCTCCCTGCAAAATCAATTACGGGAGGGCCGATCAAACCACCCCAGGGTGTGCCAGTGTTGATTAACAGTTCAATTCCATCAGCCTGCAGGCTGAACCCGTCAAAGCCGACAAGTCCAATCGTGTCCGCATTGGCCTTGGCAGCAAAGAAACTGGGCAACCAGTTGAACATGGGATTGAATTTCAAGGTTGGTTGAAACAGCGCCAATCCGATGTTGAGGTTCTCGATAACCAGCCCTGTTGCGTCTTCATTAACACCGCCATCTGCATTCAAATATGGCCCATTGAGGCCTACGAACGCCTGAATATTCGTGGCAGATATGGAAAGACCGGCAACCTCGAGTCCATAAATCATGGAGAGGTCATTCGCGAAACTGATTCCCTCGCCTGCGAGATCATCAAACCAGCCAACGACAGCCCCTAAACCAATGGACTCCGCCACATCAAGGATATCACCCGGCAATCCGGTCGCGATATCGACTTCATAGCGGGGGCCAGCTTCAAAAACAAAACTCCCCTGCAAGTGGACAAACTCGCTGATTGCCATTGTCATCCCTCCGACCTCTGCGCGAATTCGTTGAGTGCCATCGAAATCAAGGTAAAGATTTTCACTACCTGTCCAGACAGAAAAACCGGCCGACGTTTCTTCATCTCCTGGAAATGATGATTCAAAGTCGACAACCGGAATACCAAGTCCACCCAACCATGGTGTGCCGCTGTTCACCTCTATCAGAATATCCTGCACATTCGCGGTAATACCGTCGAAGCCAACGAAGCCTGCCTCGGCGACAGAGGCTTTGAGTGCAATATAGTTTGGTAAAACCAGGCTAAGACCAGGAATAAACTGCGCCATAGTCGGCTGCATCAGCACCATCGCCAGATCAAAGTCCTGCAACGCCAGCCCAAGCGCGCCCTCGTTGACTTGGCCTTCACTATCGAGGTAAGGGCCATTGATTCCGACGAAGCCCTGCACATTGCTCGCTCCGACGGTCATCGTGGCGACCTCTTGGGTCAGCCTCTGAGGCAGTCCAGCCACATTACCTGGGAATCCGGATTCAACCGTAATGGTTTCTATAGCTCCCGCCTGAAACGCAAAACTGCCCTGCAGGTGGACAAAACCAAAGAGACTGATCTCCGCATAACCAAACTGAATACCTACTTCACGGTTGGCACCAAAGTCGAGGAACACAGAATCACCGGTGGTTGGAACCTCGAAGCCGAGCGCATTACCCTGCTCATCCACAGCGGTATTTTCTGAAGACATAAAATCAAGGACCGGGAAGATTGGAGCTCCCACTCCCGGGAACGCCATTCCAGAATGAATACGAATCTCTATGTCCTCAGCCACAAGAGTCATCATATCCTCAAATCCAATTGTTTGAATACTACCCACCGTAGCTTTAATCGACACTTGCGGGGGCATTGGTGCTATCTCAGGCGGCAACGGTGGGAACAACTGTGCGGCAATGCCACCTAGGCTGACGTTCTGAATGGCAAATCCAAAAAGATCCTGTTCGCTCAACTCGTGATCAAAGTCGGGAGTACCCAGACCAATGAATCCGTTCATATTCGACGAACCAATCGCGAGCGTGCTGAACCGAAGTCCGTCGATATAAGAGAAGTTTTCACCAATACTTACGCCTCCAATCGATGCGATTGCAGATGCAATCGAGGCAAGCGGTGTTGAATCAATAACCGAGCCAATTTCCATAGGAACACCGGTGGCCAGGACAAACTGCTGTGGCAGCATCAGCGATACAGTGATGTTACCGTTCAGGTAGAGGAAGTTTTCGATCTCAAGCGCCCCCTGTAGTTGCAGGGTAAGGCCACTGGTATCCACCTGGAAACGAATACCTCCAGAAAAACCTCCGATGATCATGTCGACCGATCCGGTGGTTTCGACAAAGGCATAAACACCTGCTTCAAGAGTTATACCACCGGAGGTCACTTCCTTACCTGTAGTATTCAAACCCAAACGGAAGCTTTGTTCCGCACCCAGAGGTAGACTCAAACCAAAAAACTCGAGATCATCGTCAAGCAAGCTGCGATCCAACTCAAATGCAGCAGCAACACCATCGCCATTGATCCGCAGGAACCCTTCCATGCCCATCTTGAACACGCTGGTTTCCGGGATTTCACCGATTTCCGGAAGCAACAGTTCGGCCTCGGCCAATGCGTAGACATCCAACCCATCTCCTGACACCTCAAAACGGAACTCCCCGATAAACTGATAGAATATAAAGTTCAGACCACCTGTCATCGTTACACGGGCAAAGGGTCCCGCTTCGAGTTCAAGCCCTCCTACCGTCTGGCTGGAACCGGTAGTATTCACTTCCAGCAAGAAAGAACGTTCGCCAGCGGTGAAATCAAGGCCAATGGATTCGAGGTTAGCCAGCTCCATTTGCAGATTAAACCCACCTGCAAGCCCATCGCGGTCAATGCGCAGGCCACCAAGGACAGCAAATTCGAACAGAGTCACTCCAGTCCCGGGGATATCGAGCGCCATACTGGCATCGGCGACGACTTCAATACCGTCAGAAGAAACCTCAAGATAGTAGTTGCCAACGACAGCCAAACTGAAGAGATCCAATTCTCCAGCAAATAGTATGCGGGCAAATGGTCCTGCCTCCAACTCCCTATCACCGACCTGGAAAGTTCCCGCAGTGGTGTTGATCGCAAGCTCGAATGTTGTGTCGACGGAAACCGGGAGGAAGTCGCCAAAATCAAAAGCGCGGTCCAGTTGGAAGAATCCGGCCACCCCGGCCAAGCCAAACTCAAGGGCACCACTGGCCGAGAAGCCAAGAACCTCAGTGCCCTCAATATTCACTGAAAGATTGAAGCTGCCACCGAGTTGAACTGCATCGAGACTCGCTTCAAGGAAGAATGCTCCATCCACTTCCAAACCTGCAATCAATAGCTGACCATCAATATAGATACTAGCCATGGGCCCGGGAGGAATACTCCCTTGCTCTACTCCAGTCGTATTTATCTGGAAGAATAAAGAACCCGTCGCCTCTATGCCAAATGCATCCAGACCCAGCTCAGATGCGTCGAAGACCAGCTCAACCTCTTCAACAATTGCAGGTGTATCTATTTCGATATCCAGCACCAGAGGTGCACTGAACAAGAGCTCATCACCAATACTGAACAGAATGTCGCTGTCAATGCGAAGCTGAATACTTGTAGTGGAAAGTTGGATATCAAAGGTCCCATTCAAGATAAGGTCTCCGATGGTCATCGCACCGACGAGCTGGAATCGTGCCCCAAGCCCCGGATCCACACCAAAGCGCTCCTCGCTGGTGGTGTTGACGGCCAGACTGGCTACAACGTCAAAGCCCAAACCAAAAGCCTCTGCATTGTCACTCTCAACGCTCAGCTCAATCATTCCGTAAATACCGCTGGTGGTGATACCAAACTCTCCGGTAAATCCATAGCTAACGAGTTTTGTTCCAGCCACTTCGATAGTCACGGACCCAGCCGAGTCCACCCCAATCCCTGAATCATCGACACTGAAACCGAAGCTACCCTGTAGGCGGGTGAATCCAATCAACAGGTCACCGTTCGCTTGAAGGTAGAGGTAAGGACCGGGAGCGAGCGTATTCTCTCCGATCTGCACTTCTTCACCACTCGTGTTGATACGGATGCTATAGGAAGCGTCCAAGCTGAAGCCGAGTCCCACCGGGAACTCAAAACCTGCTGCCAGCGATGCATCACCGTAGGCAAAAATCCCATCAAGATTCGCTATGAGCAGCATGTCCACATCCAGCTCAAAAAGACTGAAGTCTGGAGTCCCGAAATATCCAGTGGCCAAAGCACGAAGCTCAATACCCTGTTCATCCAGAACAATATTGTATTCTCCCTCCAGGCTGAGACCCGGCAGGTTGAGAGCGCCTGCCAAGCGAATACCAATCTGATTGCCC
>JBJHBN010000302.1:0-4276 GCA_050485505.1 Opitutales bacterium
CCGCGGCTACGTAGGTGCGACGGCCCCCGGCGCACAGCGCAGCAATGGGGAGTGCGTTGGATTTGACTTCCGCGTTCGGGGCGACCGCGGCTACGTAGGTGCGACGGCCCCCGGCGCACAGCGCGGCAATAGGGAGTGCGATGGGCTTGACTCCCGCGTTCGGGGCGACCGTGGCTACGTAGGTGCGACGGCCCCCGGCGCACAGCGGAGCAATGGAAAGTGCGTTGGATTTCTTGATTTCTGATCAAAAAATTAGGAATCACGAATTAAGAATTACGAATCATCAACATTGGCACGTCTGGTGCTGGAATGGACCTGTGAACCGCAGCACTAAAAAACACATAGTCATGGCTGATCAAAACGGTTCGCTACAATTGGGGTAAAAAGTTGGCGTTCATTCCTTTCTTTGTCGGAATGACACCAAATCATAGGGGCCGGACGTTAGGGGTTATCGTCCGGCCCTTGTGGTGTACGCTGGGGGGAGGTTGCCGGTCGATCCCCGCTTTTCTTACTCATCAGGTCTTGCAATACCCATCGATCCAATGCAGTTTGCTTCTTTCTTTACAACCCGAATGGGAAGACGAAAAAACATGTCGATTTCAAAAGAATACGGTTACAACAGCAAGGTCGAAGGAGAGGTCATTGTTTCACGGGCGGACGCGGTGATCAACTGGGTGCGTCGGCACTCGGTCTGGCCGATGCCGATGGGCTTGGCCTGTTGTGCGATTGAGCTGATGGGGGTTGGCGGTTCGCGCTTTGACATTTCCCGCTTTGGCATGGAGGTGATGCGTTTTTCTCCGCGGCAGAGTGACTGCATGATTGTGGCTGGAACGGTGACATATAAGATGGCTGAAGTGGTGCGGCGCATTTACGACCAGATGGCTGAGCCGAAGTGGGTCGTGGCGATGGGTGCCTGCGCTTCGACCGGTGGTATGTATCGTTCGTATGCGGTGCTGCAGGGAGTGGACCGGATTGTCCCGGTGGATGTTTACATCAGTGGCTGCCCGCCGCGCCCGGAGGCATTGTTGGACGGCATGATGAAGCTGCAGGAAAAAATCAAAAACGAGCATTCCACGCGCAGTCTGGTGCGCGGTCGTGAGAGCCGGGAACTGACTTATAAAGACTGACGCAGGCGCCATGCAGGAACTCAGCAAGCAATTGACCGAACGATTTCCCTTCCTCAGCGCGCGCCCCTCGGCAGATCACCCGGCGGTGAACTGCCCTCAGGACCATGTGCTGGAGCTGTTGCGCACTTTGCGCGATGAAGACGGCTACCAGATGTTGATGGATGTCACCGCAATCGATCACTACGAGGCCTCGCCGCGCTTTGAAGTCGTCTACCACCTCTTTCATCTTGAGCGTGGGGGCTACCTGCGCATTGCCACACCTTGCGAGGGCGACAGCAATCCAATCTGCCAGAGCGTGACCGAATTATGGCCTGCGGCGGACTGGCATGAACGCGAGACTTATGACATGTTTGGCATCTCATTCCGAGGCCATCCGGACCTGCGGCGCATTCTGATGTGGGACGAATACCCGTTCTACCCCCTGCGCAAGGAATTTCCTTTGGCGGGAGAAGAAGTGGACCTGCCTGCACCCGACTTTGTCGAACAGACAGGGGTGCGGGTCGAAAAGGCACCGATGATGGGTGGCCCTTTCCACTCCGGCCAGAAGGGGCCCATGTCCGCACGCGAGCCGCGCGCCGACGACGAGTCCTGGACCGAAGTCAAGAAGCGGGGCTCCGACATGGAGGGCGGGGACGATAAGCCGCGCGAGTTCCGTCCAACCCGAACCTGAGTAAACTTTTAGAGGAAGCGAATTTTTATGGCGGTCAAAGAAGTCAGCATAGGCGATATTACAGCCCGCAACAGCGAGGCTGAAGCCGAGTTTAAGGGCGACCAGATGGTCATCAACATGGGGCCTTCGCACCCAGCCACCCACGGGGTGCTGCGGTTGAAGGTGGAACTCAACGGCGAAACCGTGACCAAGTGTGAACCGGTGGTGGGATACCTGCACCGCGGCGACGAGAAGATCGCCGAGAACATGACCTACAATCAGTTCATTCCCTACACCGATCGTCTGGATTACCTTGGGCCAATTCACAACAACGTGACCTTTGCGCTGGCGGTGGAGAAGCTGATCGGGCTCGAACTGCCGCCGCGCTGTCAGGCGATCCGCCTGATCTGTTGCGAGCTCGCACGCCTGCAGTCGCACCTGCTCGGTTGCGGTGTGTATGGCATGGATACCGGTGCCCTGACCGTGTTCATGTACACCTTCACCGAGCGGGAAAAACTCTACACCCTGATGGAGCAACTCACCGGTGCCCGCTTCACCACCAGCTACACTCGCATCGGTGGTCTGGCGCGGGACATCCCGGAAGGTTGGCTCGGCAATGTGCTCAAGGTCATCAACGAGATGGAGCCTGTGGTCGACGAGATCGACAAGCTGCTCAGCCGCAACAAGATTTTCTACGACCGCACGGTCGGGGTGGGGGTACTGTCCAAGGAGGATGCCATTGCCTACGGCCTGACCGGCCCGAACCTGCGCGCCAGTGGCGTGGCGATGGACCTGCGCAAGGATGAGCCTTATCTCGGCTATGAGCAGTATGACTTTGATGTGCCGATCGGCACCAATGGCGACTGCTATGACCGCTGGCTGGTGCGGCTGGAGGAGATCCGTCAGAGTATTCGCATTCTGCGTCAGGCGATCGACAAAATGCCTGACGGGCCCTGGTATGCGGAGGACGCGAAGAAGATTTTTGCTCCCCGCAAAGACAAGATAATGACCAGTATGGAAGAGCTGATTCAGAATTTCATGCTGGTTACCGAGGGACCACAGGTGCCGGCGGGCGAAGTCTATTTTGAGGCCGAGAACCCAAAAGGGGCGCTCGGCTTTTATATTGTCTCGAAAGGCGGAGGGGTCCCTTACCGCATGAAGATCCGCTCTCCAAGCTTCTGTAACCTGTCGGCACTGCCGAAGATGTGTCTCGGGCACATGGTCGCCGACCTGCCGGTGATCCTTGGCAGCCTGGATTTTGTGCTGGGAGAGTGTGACCGCTGAGCGGAGGAATGAGGCAAGAAGAAAGCTTTTACTATGGCATTTGAACTTTCACAGGAAACGCTGGACACCATTGACAAGGTCATTCCGCGCTACCCGCAGCGCCAGAGTGCGTTGATGATGATTCTACACGCGATCCAAAAGGAAAAGGGTTACCTCTCACTGGAGGCCCAGGAGTGGGTGGCGGAGCGGCTTGAGATCGCTCCGATCAAGGTGCGTGAGGTCGTGACCTTCTATCCCTTCTATCGCGAGAAACCGGTAGGTAAACACTACATTCGTGTTTGCCGCACGCTTTCCTGCGCGCTCAACGGTAGCTATAAAATCTGCGATCGGCTTTGCCAGGAGCTGGACACCCGTCCCGGTGAGATTTCTCCCGACGGCAAGGCCACAGTGGAGTTTGCCGAGTGCCTTGCCAGCTGCGGCACCGCACCGGTAGTGATGGTCGATGACGATATGTATGAAAACCTGACGGAGGACGACGTTGTTGAACTCGCACGTCGCATTCGCGAGGAGGAAATCAAGTGAGCCTTGAAACACACATTGCACGCAAGAGACTGGACATCCACCCGAAGGAACGGCGTATCATCCTGAAATACGCCGATAAGCCGGACTACGATGTCTCGATAAACTGCTACCTGCGCAACGGTGGCTATGATCAGCAGAAAAAAGCCTTTGGGATGAAGCCGGAGGAGATCTGCCAGGAGGTACTCGACGCCGGTGTGCGCGGTCGTGGCGGCGCGGGTTTCCCGGCGGGGATGAAATGGAAGTTTCTCGACCGCAAAAGCGGCAAACCGATTTACCTGATCTGTAATGCGGACGAATCCGAGCCGGGCACCTTCAAGGACCGCCAGATCATTCACAAGGATCCGCACCAGCTGATTGAGGGCATGATGATTTCGGCCTATGCCATTCAGGCAGCCCAGGCTTTCATATATATCCGCGAGGAAATGCCCTACGGGGCCAAGATCCTCGAAGAAGCAATTGAGGAAGCACGGGCGAATAACCTGCTCGGCGACAACATTCTCGGTTCGGGCTATTCCTGCGATCTGGTGGTGCACCGCGGTGCCGCAGCCTACATCTGTGGGGAGGAAACCGGACTGATCGAGTCGCTCGAAGGCAAACGCGCCTATCCGCGGATCAAGCCCCCTTATTTCCCGGCGGCACTCGGGCTCTACATGTGCCCAACCATCGTAAACAACGTCGAGACCCTGTGCAATGT
>JBJHBN010000303.1:0-4271 GCA_050485505.1 Opitutales bacterium
GAGTTATGCAGGCATGGGGGGAGCACACTTTTGAGGGTTTGCGCCCTTCCACTAACTTCCCCACGCGCAGCGCTCTCGTTGGACTATTGGGGGCTTGCATGGGGATTGATCGTTGTGATCGTCAGCAACAGCAGGCATTGGCAGACAGTTTTCTGTATGCGGCGCGCCAGGATGAGACTGGGCGTAGCGTCATCAAAATGACCGATTACCATACGGTAAAGGACGCGCGGGAAGATTACACAGGATTAAGGTCTCACGAAACCATTGTTACTCAAAGAGAGTATTTACTAGATGCGGCGTTCACAGTCGCTATCTGGGGCACCGAAGACGCTGCTTATTCACTTGATCAGTTACAGGAAGCCTTGCTCCGACCATATTACACCCCGTTTCTGGGCAGACGCAGTTGTCCCATAAACCGCCCGCTATTCGAAAGCCGAGTAGAAGCCGTTAACTCTAACGAAGCACTAAAGCTGGTCGAGCCAAGAGCGGGAATCATCTACAGCGAAGAAGATTTGCCCGAGATGGTATACAGAAAAAAACACCGTCACCGCGTGCGTGATGTACCCCTACACAATCAACCTAGGCAGTTTGCCAGCCGTATGGTCTTTGTTTACGGGAAGGAAAACACGCATGTATCTAAGTAGATTATTACTGGCAGGAGAACAGTTCAGGAACCCGTATGAAATTCATCGTGCCTTATGGTCGGTTTTTCCCGATGCTCCTGCCCAGGAACGCGATTTTTTGTTTCGAGTCGAAGAGCACTCAACAAGGCAGACCCAAGTATTAATGCAATCGCAAAGACAACCAGGGCGCAACACATCTTTTGCGCGTGTATTTGCAAGCAAGTCTTTCGAATTGACTATTACCGAAGGTCGCCAATTACACTTTTTATTGGTTGCCAACCCTGTCAAGACTATAACTGATGAACAGGGACGACTCGACAGTAAAGGTGAAATTAAAAAATGTCGAGTTCCCTTAATTAGCGAAGAAGAGCAGGCTGCCTGGTTAAAACGCAAGTTAAATGGTGCGGCACTTCTCGGCATGGTGGAGATTGACAACCAATTACCATTGCATTTCCGCAAGGGGAGCAGGCCGGGAAAAATTCAGCCTTATGTTTTTAAGGGTATCTTGGAGACGCAGAATACTGCCAAGCTAAGATCCATACTGCAACAAGGTATCGGCCCTGCCAAGGCTTTCGGTTGCGGCATGCTGTCTTTGGCTGCGGCCTCATGCTAATCCGTCGCCCATAAATGACCACCACAACCCAGCTCAAGGAAGAGTCCATGAAACCCAAGCTCCAGGTACTGGATCAGGAAATTGCCACTGCAACCAAGGATGGCATCGAATACATCAACATCACAGATATTGCCCGCTTCAAGAACCCCGACCGCACCGATATTATCATCGGCAACTGGTTAAGAAATCGAAATACGGTTGAGTTTTTAGGCATATGGGAGCAACTCAACAACCCAAACTTTAAACCCATCGAATTCGATGGGTTTAAAAAAGAAGCAGGGTTGAACAGCTTTACTCTCACTCCGAAACAGTGGATAGCCAAGACTAGCGCTATTGGCCTTATTTCCAAACCTGGCCGCTACGGCGGAACCTTCGCCCAGAAGGATATCGCCTTCGAGTTCGCCAGCTGGATTTCTGTGGAGTTCAAGCTCTACCTGATTAAGGAATTCCAGCGACTCAAGGAACAGGAGTTTCAACAGCTGGGCTGGGATATCCGCCGCAACCTGGCCAAGGTCAACTACCTGATCCACACGGATGCCATCAGGGAAAACCTGATCCCCGATACCCTGACGCCACAGCAGGTCAACGCCGTCTACGCCAGTGAGGCCGATCTTCTGAATGTAGCCTTGTTTGGAGTCACCGCAAAGCAATGGCGCGATGCGAATCTAGGCTTAAAAGGCAATATGCGCGACCATGCCAATGTGCACCAGCTTGTTTGCCTGGCGAACCTGGAATCCCTCAACGCGCATTTTATCGAGCAGGGTTTGAGCCAGGCTCAACGGGTCGTCAAACTCAATGAATTGGCCATTCGTCAGATGAAAACTCTGACACTCAATCAGGCCACATCATCCTTGCTGGGTAAGCCAGCTGATGGCTAGTTCGCAACCCTTCGTACCACTGAAGCCCATCCCCATGAAGAATCGCAATTCCATGATTTTTGTGGGCCGCGGACAACTGGATGTTCGCGATGGTGCTTTTTGCGTGGTGGACGAGGTAAACGGAGAGCGGATGCTTATACCTGTGGGAGGGCTTGCTTGCCTCATGCTGGAGCCGGGTGCGCGCATCAGCCATGCTGCTGTCAAGCTGGCAGCTACGGCTGGAACTTTACTGATCTGGGTTGGCGAGGGAGGTGTTCGCCTTTATGCATCCGGTCAGCCGGGCGGTGCAAGATCAGACCGACTTCTCTATCAGGCGAAACTGGCTTTGGATCCCGAGCTGCGCCTGAAGATTGTGCGCATGATGTTCCAGCTACGTTTTGGGGAGCCGGCGCCACAGAGAAGAAGCATAGAGCAGCTTCGCGGGATCGAAGGGGCACGGGTACGCAAAACCTACGAGCTCATCGCTAAGCAGTATTGCGTTAGCTGGCATGGTCGCCGTTATGATCCCAAGGACTGGACCAAGGGCGACCTTGCTAATCAATGTCTGAGTGCCGCCACGTCCTGTCTCTATGGTATTACCGAAGCTGCTATTCTTGCTGCCGGCTACGCACCGGCTATCGGCTTTCTCCATACGGGGAAGCCCCTGAGCTTTGTGTACGACATTGCCGACATCATCAAGTTTGAAACGGTGGTGCCAGTAGCGTTCCAAATCGCAGCGAAAAGACCAACATTTCCGGATCGAGAAACGCGCATCGCCTGCCGGGACAGCTTCCGAGCCAACAAGACGCTGAGGCGACTTATTCCGCTGATCGAGGAAGTTCTGGCAGCGGGAGAAATAGAGCCGCCGTTAGCGCCAGAAGATTCGCAACCACCTGCAATTCCTGAGCCTGAATCCATTGGCGATGTAGGGCACAGGTCCGGGTAGATAACTCTATGCTGGTTGTGGTTACCGAAAACGTTCCTCCCCGCTTGCGCGGGAGGCTCGCTATCTGGCTGCTAGAAGTTCGGGCTGGTGTCTACGTAGGTAATGTTTCACTCCGCATAAGAGAAATGATTTGGGATCAAGTCACCAAACTGGTTGACGACGGGAATGTGGTGATGGCCTGGACGACCAATACAGAATCTGGTTTTGACTTCGTTACCCTCGGGCAGAATCGCCGTGTACCTGTAGACAAAGATGGCCTTCGTCTTGTTCTTTTTAAACCGCCGGATGACGCACTCAAAGATGTGGGAAATTAGCAGCGAAATCATTGGTAGAATTTTTTCTTTAAAAATTGCTCTTTAAAAACATGAGATTAGAATTAGTGTGTTCCCCGCGGACGCGGGGATGAACCGCAAGAGAGATTGAGCTGAAAAAAGTGCCGCAAGTGTTCCCCGCGGACGCGGGGATGAACCGGCAGCACCAATGACGTAACGATCAAGAATGATGTGTTCCCCGCGGACGCGGGGATGAACCGGCTGACCCAGACCCACTACTAGAGCAGATGGCGTGTTCCCCGCGGACGCGGGGATGAACCGGGCGTTTCACAGTGCTTGCATTTCTCTCTATTGTGTTCCCCGCGGACGCGGGGATGAACCGCGCAGCTTTGGGCCGCCGTTCTTTTCCCACACGTGTTCCCCGCGGACGCGGGGATGAACCGTGTCTGTATTCACAGGCCCTTCCCCGGTTGCCGTGTTCCCCGCGGACGCGGGGATGAACCGCACGTCAGCGATTGCGGCAGTTCGATGCTCCAGTGTTCCCCGCGGACGCGGGGATGAACCGGAACACCCAGCGACCATCACTGTAACCGCCCGGTGTTCCCCGCGGACGCGGGGATGAACCGCACCCGCAACAGATCATCCATGACGCCCCCGAGTGTTCCCCGCGGACGCGGGGATGAACCGTGTTGCATATAGAAACGAATTAAAATAATCTAGTGTTCCCCGCGGACGCGGGGATGAACCGTTCGTCCTGGCCGCGAGCTGCGTAATACTCAGGTGTTCCCCGCGGACGCGGGGATGAACCGAGCATCGCCGCCAGATCCGCCGCAGGGAAGAGGTGTTCCCCGCGGACGCGGGGATGAACCGTGCGAGTTTTCGCTAATTGTTGGAAAATCTAAGTGTTCCCCGCGGACGCGGGGATGAACCGTACGCTTGGTACTACGATCCGCCTAGCGC
>JBJHBN010000304.1:0-4265 GCA_050485505.1 Opitutales bacterium
TGCCAGATGACCTCCGCTTTGACCAGACTCAGGCTGGGATGCACTTTTTCCGCGAGCGCTGAATCGTCCTCCATCAGCTTCTGGATTTTATGGGCATCCGCACCATAAGCGCGCAAGTGACGCGGTTCGATGTCGGCATGGGTCCATCCATGGATCTGCAGGTTCTCGGTTTGACAACGCTTGGTATCCAGGCCGGCCAAAGTCTCGACCTGATCAATAACGTCTTCGGCCATCTTGCGGTATGTGGTCCACTTACCACCGGTTAATGTGATCAAACCACTGCCACTGATCAGAATGCTGTGGTCGCGGGACAAAGCAGCCGTGTCCGAACCTTCGCCGGCTTTGACCAATGGACGCAACCCGGCGAACACACTGAGCACGTCCTCCGGCTTGGGGTCTTTGGACAAATACTTGGCCGCATGGGTCATAACAAACTCGATCTCATCCTCCAGAGCGCGCGGCTCTTCGCTCGGCCCATCCAAGGCGGTATCTGTTGTTCCCACCACCACATGCTCCTTCCAAGGCACGGCGAACAACACACGGCCATCGGCGGTCTTAGGGATCATGATCGCCGCATCTCCAGGGAGAAATTCCTTGGGCAAGACAATGTGGATGCCTTGGCTAACCGCGATGATGCGCTTCGCCTCCGGATCGTCCATCTGCCGTAGCCCATCGACAAATACACCCGTCGCGTTGATCACCGCCTTGGCGGGAACAGTGAATCGTTTGTCGTTCTCAACATCATGAATTTCCACACCGGAAACCATACCGTCCTCTTTAACCAACCCGACGCAGCGACAATAATTCAACATCGACGCACCAAGTTCGTCGGCTGTCTGGGCGAGATTAACGGCAAGCCTGGAGTCGTCGAATTGACCGTCGTGATAAATCACGCCACCGACTAGTTTATCCTGCTCAACAGTCGGAATCTGTTCGATGGTTTGCTTTCTGTTCAGGTGCCGCGAGGGCGAAAGCCCAAGCTTACCTGCCAGGCGGTCATACACCTTCATGCCAATTCCATAAAACGGTCCCTCCCACCAGGAATAATTGGGAATCACAAAAGCCTGCGACCGAACCAGGTGTGGCGCATTTTTTGCCATCCGCCCGCGCTCGCGCAGCGCCTCCAGCACCAGCGACACATTGCCCTGCTGCAGGTAGCGCACTCCGCCGTGCACCAACTTGGTCGATCGACTGGAAGTGCCTTTGGCAAAATCCGCCTGTTCAAAGAGTGCCACACTGTGCCCACGTGCAGCGGCATCCACAGCAGCCCCCAGACCAGATGCGCCGCCGCCGATCACGACGACATCGAAAGGTTCCCGCCGAGCTGTGATTCGTTTTAGTGATTGTTGCCTGTTCATTATAAAGTTTTGTATTTGAATATTATGGTAATCAGGACTGGACCTATTCGCTGGAATCCTCCCAGTTTTTCGAGCGTTCCAGCGCACGATCCCAGCCTTTGCGCAAAGCGTTCATTTCATCGGCTTCCCGGCCCGGTTCATAGATCCGGTCGGTTTCCCAATTATCAGTAATCGCATCGCGGTTGTCCCAGAAGCCGACTGCAAGCCCCGCTAGATAGGCTGCACCCATGGCGGTGGTTTCGATGCACTTGGGGCGAACCACATTTTCCTGAACCAGGTCCGCCTGGAACTGAAGGAGGGGGTCGCTGCGCGACGCACCGCCGTCGACCCGGAGTTCCTTGAGAGTGAGTCCGGAATCCTTCTCCATGCACGTGATCAGGTCGGCGCTCTGAAACGCGATGGACTCCAGCGCTGCCCGACAAAAGTGCGCGCGATTGGTCCCGCGGGTAATCCCAAGCGCCGCGCCACGTGCGTATGGGTCCCAGTGCGGTGCCCCAAGACCGGCAAATGCGGGAACCAGGAACAAACCGTTTGCGTCCTTGACGGTCGCGGCCAACTTGTCCAGCTCCTGCGCCGTGCGCACCAGCTGGAGCTCGTCGCGGATCCACTGCACGACGGCTCCGCCGATGAAAACCGACCCTTCGAGTGCGTATTCCGTTTTGTTGCCGATACGCCAAGCGACCGTCGTCAGCAGATTGTTCTTTGAGCGCACTGGCTTTTCGCCGGTATTCATCAGAAGGAAACAACCGGTTCCGTAGGTATTTTTGGCCATTCCGGGGGCAAAACAGGCCTGCCCGAACAGTGCCGCATGCTGATCGCCGGCCATACCGGCGATGGGCGCACCTCCGGGATACAGCTTACTTTCAACCTCACCATAAACCTCAGAACTGGAACGGATCTCCGGCAGCATCGATTCCGGGACCTCAAAAAGCTCCAGCAATTCCGGATCCCAACCATCCTTTTCGATGTTATAAAAGAGCGTGCGGCTGGCATTGGTGATATCGGTGGCGTGCACCTTGCGCCCGGTCAGCTGCCACAGCAGCCAGGAGTCGACAGTGCCAAACAGCAGCTTGCCTTTTTCTGCCTTTTCGCGTGCTCCCCCGACGTTTTCCAGAATCCAGCGAACCTTGGTTCCGGCAAAATAAGGATCGATGCGCAGCCCTGTCTTGGCTGAGACAAGCTTCTCCAAACCTTCCTCCCGCAGCTTGCGGCAATAGTCGGCCGTGCGCCGGTCCTGCCAGACAATGGCGTTGTAGACCGGTTTTCCACTGTCCTTGTCCCATACAATCGTGGTTTCGCGCTGGTTCGTCACACCAACGGCAGCGATATCAGTGCGCGACAGATTAGCACGCGAAATCGCCTCAGCCGCGGTCGAACTCTGACTCGACCAGATCTCCATCGGGTCGTGCTCGACCCAACCCGGGCGTGGATAGATCTGTTCAAATTCCTTTTGTGCCACGGTGACAATTTCACCCTTGTGATTGAACACAATGGAACGGGAACTGGTGGTTCCCTGATCAAATGCGAGTATGTATTTAGCAGAGTTCATAGGAGTGTGTTTTTTGTGAGTTTAGAGAGAAAGCAAGGTGAAGAGTTGGGCTCCGACAAAGCCACCGACAATTGGTGCGGTAATTGGAATCCAGGCATAGCCCCAGTCGGAATCGCGTTTTCCGGGAATCGGCAAAATACTGTGAGCAATGCGCGGTCCCAAGTCGCGGGCAGGGTTTATCGCGTATCCTGTGGGACCTCCGAGCGATAAGCCAATGGCAATCACCAACAGTCCGACAAGCAATGGGCCGAAGTATGAGCCCACGACATGACTCCAGGCAGATACGTCAGCCGGTGCCTCCATGGCAATCCCACCGATCACCAACACCCCAAAGATGAGAACCGCAGTGCCAATCGCCTCAGTCATGAAAGCGGGTCCACGCCGGGGCACTGCGGGTGAAGTCGAATGGCATGCCAGCTTCAGGTCCGCATTTTCCGTATGCGACCAATGTGCGTAGTAGCTCAAATAGACCAACACGGACCCAATAAAAGCCCCGACTACCTGAGATGCAACATAACCTGGAACCAGGCTCCACTCAAAGGCCCCAATCGATGCAAGGCTAATGGTCACCGCCGGATTGATATGGGCACCCGAAACACGCCCAACAGCAAATACCGCGAAAGCCACCGCCAGCCCCCAGCCAACCGTGATCGCAATCCAGCCACCCGCCTGCGCCTTCGAACGGGACAGGACCGCTCCCGCAACCACACCATTTCCCAACAATATCAGTAGGGCTGTGCCGACAATTTCTGCAATGTAAACATTCATGAGGGATAACAAAGGTTAGGATTCAGAGGAAAACATGGGCAACCAAACCGAACCTCTTATATCTGTCAATACTTTGATTATCAATAACTTAAATATTTCTATTGGTTGGATTTAAGCACTTGCGCGCATCATTTTATGGGTAAATTTGGGAATTTCTCACACACCTGCCGATATATCCAATATTTTCCAACCAAAAAGGTTGTATTCCCACAAAGTAATGTGGATATTAGTCCTAAAAAAAATGCTTTCATCCCACCGTCAGAACCAAATTTTGCGTCAGATTGATGCCCGCGGCTCAGTTCTATCCATGGATTTAGCGCAGAAATTCGACGTCAGCCATGAGACCATTCGCAAAGACTTGGAGAAACTGGCCAAGGCAGGCCGGATTCAGCGCGTGCACGGCGGGGCGACCGCCGCCGTGCTGATGACCGGCGCCGCCAATGCCCAGTCGGTCGATCCGAACCTGCCCGTTTACGAGCCGGTTTCGGGTGTGTCGGGCAACCTGACCTCGATCGGGTCGGATACGCTCAACAACCTGATGACGCTGTGGTCGGAAGGCTTCCGCAGCCACTACCCGAACGTCGCCATCC
>JBJHBN010000305.1:0-4218 GCA_050485505.1 Opitutales bacterium
ACCTCAAGGCGAGTGGTACGGTGTTTCTCCGCAGTCAGATGGAGCGCTACCTGGCGAATATTCTGAGTGGCTTGCACAGTTTGGGTGGCCGTCTGGATACGGCCATGGTTGAGTACCGAATTCAGCCGGATCCGCTGTTTGAGGCTATGAGCTATCAAGGGGTCCCGGATATACGTATTCTGGTTTTTCAGGGGTTCCCCATTATGGGTATGCTGCGGCTTTCCACTGCTGAGTCCGACGGTAAGGCCAATTTACACCAGGGAGCAATCGGGGTTGGTCTGGATCTGGTGGATGGGCGGCCTTTGCAGGCCGTGCAGTACAACCATCTTGTTGAGAAACACCCGGATACCGGCTTGTCTCTGAATCAGTTCCAGGTGCCGGATTGGGATGAATTGTTGAGCATTGCCTCCCGCTGCTACGAAGCAACGGGTCTGGGATACCTCGGCGTCGACATTGTTGTGGACCGTGACAAAGGCCCCTTGATTCTCGAGATGAATGCCCGCCCCGGGCTCAACATCCAGATTGCCAATGGGCGTGGGTTGGTGCCGCGGCTGCGTCAGGTCGAGTCTTGGCTGGACAGCAATGACTTGCCCGGGAGTGCCCGGCGCATTGAACTGGCACGCGAGTGGTTCAGTTGATGGAATCGGGCTGCTTGTGGGCGGCGGCGACCAAATCATCTACCTCAAGGCCTGTCAGCTGTTTGATCTGGCGAATCAGGTAAAACAGCACTGCCATCATAATTACCGTGCAGGGCAGGGCGATGATCAGAAAGCTCCAACCTGTCATTGCGCCGACCTCGGCGTTGAATTGAGCCTTGTCCACGCTCGGTTCGGTTTGAATGAAGTAGCTGGCGACGAAATAATTGAGCACCGCGCTGACAAAAAAGGAACTCGCCAGCATCCAGGTGGAGAGGGCGAGCACCCGGTCCATTTGGGCATGATTGCCGCGCTCACTCAGGGCTTGCTGAATACGGTCTACATCGAAGACTTGAGGACTGAAAAGAAAGGTGCGAACCAGGGGGAAGCGCGTTTTCAGCGAGCCGATGATCGCCAACCCGATCAAGGCCGGAATGGCGGTTTCCTTGATGATGAACCAGAAGCGCGGCAATTCCAAAAGGCCGACACCGCCCGTCAGTAATACGCTGACGAAGCCAATAACCGAAATCAGATTCTTTTTGCCGCGTCTGCGCAGGTCATAGATGAAATAAATGACTGGGAAGGCGAGCGCGATGACCAGCACATACGCAGGCTCCGCGATTAGGCGATCGCCCTGGGTGAGCAGGAGCACAGGCGCCAGAATGTTGAAGAAGATGCTGGTGAACAGACTTTCTTGCTGAGGTCGTTGATTTGGGTTTTCGCTTTCCATGCGTGCCGGCAGATGCTTTAGCTTTAAGGCATGAAGGCAAGACCGATTCGCTGCCTGGTTTCCGCAGGCCCCACCCGAGAGTTTTTTGATCCGGTTCGTTTTGTGACGAACCCCTCGTCGGGCAAGATGGGTTACGCGCTGGCGGTCGCAGCGCAACAGATTGGATGGGAGGTGGATTTGGTTTCCGGGCCAGTGGCCCTGCCAGCGCCGGAGGGCGTGCGGGTACATCCGGTTGTGACCGGGCAGGACATGTTCGAGGCCATGGATGCCCGTTTTGATGATTGCGATGTCCTTATCATGACGGCGGCGATTGTTGACTTCAAACCCCGCACCCAAGCCGGTCATAAGATTAAGAAACACGAGTTGGAAATGGTCATCGAGATGGACCCGGTGGTCGATGTGCTGGCCACCATCTCGAAGCGCAAAGATAAACAGCTGATCCTCGGTTTTGCAGCTGAAACCAACAATCTTGAGGAATACGCTTTGCGCAAGCTGACGCAGAAGAATGCCGACTGGATCGCCGCCAACCAGATCGGCGGCCCGGACAGCGCCTTCGAGAAAGACAGCAACACGCTCTACCTATTTGGTCGGTCCGGAGAACGCCTGCAGCTTGGGCCGGCGCCGAAACTCAAGATAGCGGCCCGACTCATCGAATTTCTCAGTCAGCAATTGATCAGGGCCGAAAACTAAGGCTTGATCTTTGCCCAGTCCTTTGCGATTTTCGATGGTTCTTTTTTAAACGGGCGCTTTCGCACTGAGGCGGGCGACCGTTTTTTAATCCATAACCCTCAACCCTCCTTTATTGGAGTTTGAATCAACCATCTAACCAATTATGTCATCCTTAATGGAAGAACTGCTGGCGCAAAGCCAGTTTGAAAGCCTGCAGGAAGGCCAGATCATCAAAGGCATCATTAACGAGATCCGCGAAAATGAAGTGGTTCTCGATATCGGCGGAAAAGCCGAAGGCATTGTTCCCGCCTATGAATTCCTGGATGTCGGCGAACTGCAGATCGGGGAAGAAATCGAAGTGTTCCTCGAGCGCCTTGAAGACCGTGACGGCAATCCGGTCATCTCTTACGACAAGGCTCAACAGAAGAAGAACTGGGAGAATATTCTCTCCAAGTGCGAAGAAGGCACGATCGTCAGTGGTCGTGTGAAAACCAAGGTAAAGGGCGGTCTCGTCGTCAATATTGGCGTCGACGCTTTTCTCCCTGCTTCGCAAATCGATATCCAACCGCCTAAGAATTTGGATCAGTATGTCAGCCAGACCTACGACTTCAAAGTTCTCAAGATCAACACGGAGCGCCGCAACATTGTTGTTTCCCGTCGTGAGCTGATCGAAGAACAACGTCAGGAAAAGCGCCGCACTCTGCTCGAAGAAATCAAACCGGGCGACGTTCGCCGTGGTGCGGTCAAGAACATCACCGATTACGGTGCGTTCATCGACCTGGACGGCCTCGACGGCCTGCTCCACATCACGGATATGTCCTGGGGTCGCATTAGCCACCCAAGCGAAATGCTGAAGGTGGGTGAAGAAATCGACGTCATGATTATCGAAGTCGACCGCGACCGCGAGCGTGTTTCCCTCGGCCTGAAGCAGACCACCACCAACCCCTGGGAAGGCATCGAAAGCCGCTACCCGGTCAATGCCCGCGTTCGCGGCAAGGTGGTCAATCTGGTTCCCTATGGTGCCTTCGTCGAACTCGAAGAAGGTGTTGAAGGTTTGGTGCACGTCACCGAATTGTCCTGGGTCAAACGCATCAACAAGCCGTCTGAAATGCTCAAAGTGGGCGATGAAATCGAAGCGGTTGTACTCGGCATCCAGAAGGATGACCAGAAGATCAGCCTCTCCGTTCGTCAGCTCGATCCGAACCCATGGGATATGGTTCGCCATAACTACCCGGTCGGAGCCCGCGTGCGCGGCAAGGTTCGGAATCTCACCAGTTACGGTGCCTTCATCGAACTCGAGGAAGGCATCGACGGCATGGTGCACGTCTCCGACATGTCCTGGACCCGCAAGGTCAACCATCCGTCAGAAGCGGTTAAGAAGGGCGACGAAATTGACGCCATCGTTCTCGACGTGGATCCGAGCCAGCAGCGTATCAGCCTCGGTATGAAGCAGCTGATGTCTGATCCTTGGGACGAAATCGACACGCACTACAAGATCGGCGACCTCGTCAAGGGCAAGGTCAACAAGATCACCAGTTACGGTGCCTTCATTGAACTGAAGGAAGGTATCGACGGCTTGGTGCACATCAGCCAGATCAGCGAAGAGCGGATCGAGAAGATCAAGGATGTTCTCAAGGTCGACGAAGAGATCACCGCTCGTGTGATTAAGATCGACCGCGACGAGCGTCGTATCGGCCTCAGCATCAAGGCCGCCAACTACAGCGAAGACCAGTTGGCCGCAGAGTCTGCTGCCTTTGATTCGATGGGTGGCGACGAGCTGACCAGCCTTGGCGATATCCTCGACGAAGCAACCCGCTAAGTCGGTTGATCAGCGACAACTTATAGAAAATTTCAGCGCCTCCCGGTTCCCGGGGGGCGCTTTTTTTGGCTTCCGCGCTCGGGGCGATCGCGGCTACGACTGGATTCCGGTAGGTGCGACGGCCCCCGGCGCACGGCGCGGCATTGGGAATGCGTTGGCTTGGCCTTCCGCGCTCGGGGCGATCGCGGCTACGACTGGATTCCGGTAGGTGCGACGGCCCCCGGCGCACGGCGCGGCATTGGGGATGCGTTGGCTTGGCCTTCCGCGCTCGGGGCGATCGCGGCTACGTGTTGTGGCGGACACTCAGCGGACAAGTCCGCCGAGCTGTTCCTGGATGTTGAGAAGCTGGGTTGGTTCTATTTCGA
>JBJHBN010000306.1:0-4201 GCA_050485505.1 Opitutales bacterium
TTTTGACGCTGCCGCCGACCCGGGTTGCCCAGAAAAGGTGTCGGCGCACATAGTTGCGCGCCGTGTCGTTAGCGTCCAGCAGGTGTTTGAACTCATTGCCCGGTAGAATGTAGACCAGCGAGTCTTCAACTACCTGAGCCGAAACCCTGAAGGGTGCGCCTTCGAGCAGAGCTGTCAGCCCCAGCAGGTCGCCGATGTCCCGTACATCCACCAGCTCAAGGCGGTTGTCCACGGTCCAGACATACTCCACCCTTCCGCGTGCAAGGAAAAGCACATCCTCCGTCGGTGGATCGCCCTGCTCCCAGATTAAATCACCATCGCTGAAAGCCTTCACCCGCGCCTGCTGCGCCAGTGCACTCACCGCCTCCTCCGGCAACATGGAAAATGGCGGATAACTTCGCATCGCCGCGGCGATACGATCGGGTATGACGTTGGGTGTGGTCATGATGCCGACCACCATAGAGGGAAGAGGCTTAAGGCTGCAACCTCATGATTCCAGTTTTGGATGCTGCCTTCTTCGCGTGTCGCGGTTTCCAGTCCCGCAGTATGACTAAGTTAGGGATGATAGGTGTCACCTCCCGGGCCCGACCAGGTCATCTCTTCGAAATGGGGGATGATATTGATGGTAGACGACACGCTGGTGTAAAGGTTCCCGCCATTGAGTTCGTAATTGTCGTAGAGGAATGAACTCTCCCGGACCGCCTGTTGATTCTTGACCGTAAGCAATGCGGAGCCGCCGCTGGTTTGTTGGATCTGGGCTCCGAGGATAAAGTAGTTGCTGCCATATGAATTTCCATCGGATGCGTTGTTCTTGCGCTCCAGTTTTATTGCGGCTCCACCGTTGGATTGTCCGATCACCAGGCAGTCAATTATCTGTATGTTTTCCGCGCGAAGATAGAACCCGCTGTCGCCCTGTGACGCTCCTCCGGTTGGTTGTCCTGAGGAAAAGTCGACAATGCATCCGATCATTTTGACATGGGAGGATCCTTCTTTGATGTCGAAGCCGTCGTTTGTGAGGTTTTCTGCAAGGCAGTTCAAAAAGGTGATGTACCCTGATGTATCAGGAGTGGTGGGGCTTATCCAATTGTTTTCAGCGTTTCCGACATAATACCCCTCACCATAGGATCCTGTTCTGTTGCCGGTGTTGCGGGCGACGCAGTTCTCGACCAACCAATGGTTGGTATTCCATCTGAATTTGAAGGCCTCATCGCCAACTGTATCAACAGTGACATTGCGGATGATTCCATTGTCGGCAGAATACTGTGCGACAAAACCCTTACGTGCGTTCGTGATCGTGAAGTCTTCGAAAATATACCAGTCGTGTTCGCAAAGTACACCGTATGCGCTGGCGCTGACGCCGGAGCCATGAATCGTTGCGTTGCCCAGCCCCCGGAGCGTGATGGGCTGGGAGGATGTTCCGTCGGCCTGGGTTGTTGGCATCCCGTATATATTGCCTGTGAAATAAATGACATCTCCAGGCTGGGCGTTGTCCAATGCAAATTGCAGGTCGCTGTAGTTACTGTGCACAACTATGGAATCTGTCGTTATTAACAATTGCGGTTTGTTGGACGTTTCACGTGCGTCGTAAACTGAGTATTCTGAGTCGTTCGCTGAGATAATGAATGCGACTTCCGTTTCTGCGGAAAATGCCCTTTCGGCTACCCACGAGGTAACGTCATAATCAATCCAGCTTTCCGCATCCGACCCGCTCAGTGATGCCTGATCCAGAGCTGGAGAATAGGAATCCGCCTGGTTGTTCCAGGTCATTTGCGTTTCGGACCAGTCGCTGCCGGCCGGGTAGGCCAGGTGTGTGGTCGTGCCGTTTGCTTGTTTGAGGAAAACGCGAAGCGTAGCTTGCGTAACCCAACCATCGACTTCCTGAAGGTCGAATCCAATCCAGGATTCACGTGTATTGTTGTGCGAAGGACCTTCGTTTTTGACAACCAATTGGTTGGAAGTTCCGAAGTTATCATCCGCATAGGCTCCTGCACGAACGAAAGTGTCTTTTATTGGGTTCAGGACAAGAGCCTGTGCCGTTAAAGGGGTATGCAATAAAATTATTACGGCGAATGAGGTAAGGAGTTTTGTTGGTGTCATATTCTTTTAGTTTGTTGTGGGAGAAGCCACTAATCGACGGGATTTTTATCGAAGAGGAGCCTCTCAATGAATCGGTAGGCCAGTAACTGTGCCTCTGGATGGGTTGGGCTGAGGTTATGACCTCCGCCCGGGAATTCATGGTATTCGACTGCGACATTTGCGTTTTTTAACGCCGTCACAAAGTCCCTGCTGGCCTGAACGGGAACAACTGTGTCGGCGTCTCCATGAGCTATGAAAAAAGCTGGATTGCCTTCTTTTACGTGGGAGATAGGCATGGCTTCTGCGGCAACTTCCGGAACTGCCTCGGGAGGCGCTCCGAGGAAAGCAATCAGGCTGCGATTGTTTTTAAAAGATGGATCAAGGAAGTTGCTGGTTGGGCCGGCGAAGCTGATAACGGCAAGTACGGAAGGATCAATCCCTTCCCAGAGTCCGTTTTGCGGAAAAGATTCGTGGCCTCCGGCGGTGCCGGCCAGGCTGGCGAGGTGCCCACCAGCTGAGTTGCCCCACAGGATGATGCGTTCCGGATCAATGCCAAAGGTGTCCGCATGGGCTTTGAGGAATCGAATCGCAGCCTGAACATCGGCGATTTGTGCTGGATGAGCGTGATCGGGAGTAAATCGGTAGGTTATTGAGGCGCCCGCGTACCCTCGACTTGGAAAGCCGGCAATTCTGCGGGCATGGGCACTTTTGTCACCGCGATTCCAACCGCCTCCATGAATGAACACCACCATGGCTAGGGGCTCTTCGGGCAAAGTATCAGGTACCACCAAGTCGAGCTGAAGGTCTGTGCCGTTTACGGTGCCGATATGTTGGTTGTGGATATAGCTCCAGCCTTCGATTAGCTCTGGCGGTGTGAAGGAATCGGCTTGTGTGGGGTGAAGACTTAGGATGCCTATGATCAGCGTTGGCAATAGCTGTTTTTTCATGGGTTTATAGATTAGAGCTTGACGAGTGATAAAGATTATTAATAAAAATGAATTATTCTATTAACTCTTTATTGCAAGGATAAATTTATGACGATCTCGACCTTTGGTGGGCGTTCGCTGCTGGCCAGTGTATTGTTTTTTGGAAGTGCGGTGCTTGCTGTTTCGCAGACCTTGATTTCCGGGGATCCCCTCGGCCCCGTTCCTGCTTCTGGCGCTGTCGTCCGTCTCGAACCGTTTGTGCAGATGCCGCTTTCGAGTGGTAGTAATCCTCGTGCCCAGCTGAGTGTGTTGCACGTGGATCCTGAGGAGCGTGGAGTGCTTTGGGTTAACGATCAGCGCGGCCAGCTTTATCGAGTTCGTGATGGGGTTCCTCAGCTTTACATGAATCTGTCCGCTGCCCGTTCGGGGTTTACCGACAGTCCGGGACTTGGGGCAGGATTTCAGTCATTTGCCCTGCATCCTGAGTTTGCGGATAATGGACGTATTTACACTGTTCACACAGAGGTACCGTCAAGTGGTGAGGCTGACTATGCAGGGCCATTGGTCTCGTCGCCTTTCGTTCATGGTGTGGTCATGGAGTGGACAGCGTCCAATCCTGATGCTTTGACCTTTTCCGGGGACTCCCGGGAGATTCTGCGAGTTGCCTTTCCGCATCAGATTCACGGGATCCAGGAGGTCGCTTTCAATCCGAATGCCAATGCGGGCGATGGCGATTATGGTCTGGTCTATATCACGATTGGGGATGGTGGATCCTTCAACGTGAATCAGTCTGGTAACTTGAATCGGACCGATGGTTTGTATGGCACTGTTTTGCGAATAGATCCTCAAGGCAGCAATGGACCAAATGGCAATTATGGCATTCCGGGCGACAATCCCTTTGTCGGCTCAGAAGATCCCAATGTCCGTGCCGAAATCTATGCCTATGGTTTTCGCAATCCCCACCGCATCGTCTTTCAGCCTGCCGATCAGGCAGGGGAGGGTGAGCCGCTCATTTTTGTCAATGATATCGGAGAGCGCAATATCGAGGAAGTTAACCTTCTTGATGCCGGCGCGAATTATGGCTGGCCGTGGCGTGAGGGGACTTTCTTGTTCAGGGGAGAATCCACTGCTTATCGGGATAATATTTATCAGCTGCCCGCGAATGATGAGGAGTTTGCATATACTTACCCGGTCGCGCA
>JBJHBN010000307.1:0-4178 GCA_050485505.1 Opitutales bacterium
ATCAAACTGCGAGAGCTCCTTGTGGAAGAAGTCCGCGAGGATCTTGGCACCCTTGTCGTAAGCTTCTTCACCGACTTCCGGCTGCTTGTCGACTTCGAGGAACCAAGGCCCGATAACGCGGCCTTCGATCATGATGGGTTTCATCGCATAACCAAGTAGCGGGCAACGGGCGTCGGTGACTTGCTCGCGGCTGAACTCGGCACTGGCGCGGCGCGCCAGGTATTCGCGGACAATCCACTGTGGCATGAATCCGACCTCCCATGCACCGATGTGCTGGTTGGGCGTGAGAATATAGCGCACCGCCGGCGTTTCGACGATTTGATTGAGCAGCAGGTTTGCTTGGTCGACCCGCCGGCCGGTGGCAAAGGGCCAGTAGGAGCCCACACCTTCGGAGGTCATGCCCTCTTGATCGACAATGCTGGGGTTGGCGTGACCGCGCGGGGCAACGAGGCGCCAGAGCCAGGCGAGAGCCGGAGGCAGAATGTGGAACATGCCGATGATACCGTAGCTTGGCTTTTCCTTGGTGCAGGGCGGGGTGCGCACACCGAAGCTGCGGACGTCGACGTCCACGGCGCCATCGATGACATTGGGAACGATATTGCGCGGGACAATGACGCGTGGGTTTGGACAAGGTTTGCCCGGGCTGTCCTCAATATGGTCCCAGATCAGGGCCGTGCTGTTAGGCTGAGCGTCGATGCTGAGGAACAACAGAGGCTCTTTAGGGTGAATGGTCATCTCCTCCAGGTTCGGATCAATGCCGTAGTGGTTGATGTGGTTGACGCGCACGAACCAGGCGGACTCGGCGTCCATCAGGGTCAGTTTGCCCCGGCCTTTGTCGAGGGAGGGGTGGCAGAGGGCCATGTCGTCTGTAACTGGGCGCAGTTCGCAGCTCTGTGGCAGGGTAACGGTGCGTTTTTCACCGGTCACCAGATTTTCGCCGAGGCGCAGACTCCCGTCGCGGGCGCGGTGAACGTGCTCCAGCATTTCACTCTTACCTCCACCGCTCGCACCTTCATGGGAAATGACGATCTTGTTGTCGTAAGGGGTGACGACCTGAACCGTCGAACAGTGCATGGTGACCCAGTTCTCGGCTTCGCCGAGGTTGATCAACACACCGTAGATGCCTTTTTTGGCGCTCGGTCCTGGATAGAGGTTGTAGCTGAACAGCTCGTGCATGCCTTGCATGCGGTTGTGAACGACCACTTGTTTGCCGTTGAAGTGAGTATGGCGGAAGGGTGGGGCTACATAGATGATCGCTTTTGGCGAGAAACCTTCGGGAATCGCCTTGCGCGACATGATGCCTTGCAGGAGGGCGAGGCCGAGGGCGAAGAAGCCCGCATTGGCAGGCGCGATGACCATGGCATCGGTGCCTTTGCCCTCCATACCAGCGGTGAATGCGAACACCGCGAGCTCCTGACCTTTCAGCCAGTCAAAGGTGGCCTGACGGACATCCGTGAACTTGTGGGGAAATTCTTTGTCGAAGGTCGGTTTGTTCGTTGGCAGACTATCGCCGATAAACATGCAGTCTGGATCGCGGCGACGCATGTAGGGTTCCAGGTAGTTGGCTGCGATGCCGT
Source organism: Opitutales bacterium (assembly GCA_050485505.1). Lineage (GTDB taxonomy): Bacteria > Verrucomicrobiota > Verrucomicrobiia > Opitutales > Oceanipulchritudinaceae > JAFIGG01. The sequence continues at coordinate 1,578 of JBJHBN010000307.1, forward strand.
TTTTGACCCGGCAGACTTTGGCCTCAATCACGGACCCCTTGCCAGGAACCTCGTAAGCGACTTCATGCCAGTCGCTGCCGTTGACGTCGCGCAATGCCAAGTCCTGCAGTTGTTCCTTGTTGTCGGCCACCACGAAGTCGGGGCACTGACTCAGGACCTCCTCGACTTCGCTGGGGACGGCAAATCCGAGGCGCTCGCGGACCGTTGCGTTAGGGTTATCAGTATAGCTGCTCTTTTTCATACGGATCACTTCTTATATAAGCAATTCTCATTTGAAAAGAAAATAATATCAGAAATCGTAATCCTATGTCTGGCTGGGATTTATGCGGGGCAATGTAGCCTCTGGATTCATGCAGGGGACGGGTCTTCGCGGAGAAACCGATCTTGCCAGGCCTCCTCCCCGTTGAAAGCGAGGGACTACGGCCGTGATTGTGGCTGTTTTCGGCAATACTTTGTGCTTTTGCTTTGTCTCCTTATTATGGACAGGTCTAAATCCGTGCCCATGTCAGAGTCTGAAAAAAGCTTGAGGGTTGGAGTGGCGGGAGTCGGCTCCCTTGGACAGCACCACGCACGCCTGTATGCGGCCTTGCCCCAAGCGGAGTTGGTGGGTGTCTACGACGTCAATCCTGAGCGCGCTGCAGAGATTGCCGAACGCAATGGCACACGGGTTTTTGAATCGATTGAGGCTCTGGGTGCGGCTTGCGACGCGGTCAGCGTAGTAGTGCCGACCGATCTGCACTGTGAGGTGGCTCTACAATTGATTGAGCAGGGCTGCCACTTGCTGATCGAAAAACCGATCTGTGCCTCGCTGGATGAAGCCGAACGGGTTTTGGCAGCCTCCAAGGCGGCTGGCATTCTGGTGCAGGTGGGTCACATCGAGCATTTCAATCCGGTTATGAGTTACCTGGAAGAAGCCGTGCAGCAACCACGCTTCATCACGGCGGATCGTCTGGCCCCCTTTAATATTCGCGGAACAGAGGTGGGCGTGGTGCTCGATTTGATGATCCACGATCTGGGCATCATCCTGGAGCTGGCAAAATCTCCGGTGCAACGGGTCGATGCGGTTGGCGTGCAGGTGTTGACGGGTGCCGAGGACATTGCGAATGCACGCATTGTTTTCGAGAACGGCTGCGTGGCAAATTTGAACACCAGTCGGGTCAGTCAAAAGAAGATGCGCGAGATCCGCGTATTTCAAACCGCAGGATACCTGTCCCTGAATTTCATGGAACAATCCGGCCACCTCATCAAAAAAGAAGGGCTCAACCTTGTCCGCGAAGACATTCCGCTGGAAAAAGATGAGCCCCTGAAATTGGAGTTGGCGTCGTTTATTCAATGTGTGCAGCAACACCGTGACCCCAAGGTGTCTGGAGTCTTGGGAAAAACGGCCCTGGAGCTGGCCATTCAAATCACTGAACAGATCGGAAAGGGTCTGGCAAAGACCCCGGATGCCAGCAAAGCCTGATTAAATGCAACTTGCGGTCCCCAGTAACGACAGATGCGATATTCTGTTTCTGGCCGGTGAACATTCCGGTGACCAACACGCTGCGCGTTTGGCGACAGACCTTTGGGCGGCAGACTCTACTCTGAACATGGCCGCCATCGGCGGCCAGGCTCTGGAACGTGCAGGCGTTCAGTTGCTGCACGACCTCACCGAAAACTCCGTCGTCGGCCTGGTGGAAGTATTGAGAAATTATGGATACTTCCGCGAGCTGTTCGAATCGACTTTAAACTGGATCGAACAGCACCGACCCAAGGTTCTGGTCCTGGTGGACTACCCGGGATTCAACCTTCGCCTCGCAAAAGCCTTGGCCGATCGTGGCATCAGTCGCAAGGGTGGGGGAACGGTCGCGGTTTATCAATACATAAGCCCGCAGATATGGGCCTGGAAGGCAGGTCGTCGATTTAAGATGGCAAAGGTGCTGGATGAAGTTGGAGCCATCTTTCCGTTTGAGCCGGACTGCTATACCGATACCGACTTGACGGTCCATTTTGTAGGACACCCTTTTGCAGATCCACGTCATCAGCTGCCGGTCAGATACGATCCCGATGCGGGCCTCCTGCTCTTGCCGGGCAGCCGCAAACAGGCGGTCAGCCGGATTTTCCCCCTCATGCTCGAAGCATGGAAGGCCTTGCCAGCTGACGATCCTCTCAAGCAGGCAACCGTTCTCTATCCGAGCGGCCCGATTCGGGACCTCCTTCAGCAACTGCTGGCGCAGTCCGGGGTTGAGAAAAGCTCGATTCAGTTCGTGCCCGCTGAAACGCCGACAAGTGCCCGCGCCGTCCTCACCAGCTCTGGAACCATGTCCCTCGTCTGCGCCATGGCTGGCATTCCCGGTGCCATTGTCTACCGCGCCCACCCCGTTACCTACTGGATCGGCCGCCGCCTCGTTCGCATCCCCTACCTCGGCATGGCCAATCTTATTCTCGACGAGGTCATGTACCCCGAATTCCTGCAAGGTGCCGCCCACCCAAAAGCATTGATAAGCGCCCTTCGAGACGCACAAAGTCCAGCCCGCATCGAGCGTACACAAAAACAGTCCACCCAACTCGCCGAAACCCTCCGTGCAGAGAGCGGTTCGACGGCCGTGGACTGTATAGGAA
>JBJHBN010000308.1:0-4143 GCA_050485505.1 Opitutales bacterium
GTTTACCCTCTGCCCACGCGCGCGACGAGGCGACCTTAAAAAAATAAATTGAAACGGCGAGAACCGTCATTTCGGAATACGTCAAAACCCGCCAGGAAATCGCACGCGTTAAAAACGAGTGGCGCACCTATCGGGAGCTGGCACAGCGGCGAATCGCTCTCTACGAGCGTGAGATTAACCAGCTTCGCGAGCAACTGGAACGCTCCGAAGAACAAACCACGCAGGCAGAACGTGAAATCTCCCGGATACGGGAAGAAATTGCGAATTTGCGCGAAGCAAATGCCATCGTCAACGATGCGATGCCGGCATTCGAAGACCGCATGCGCGAGATTGCGGAGTATTTTCCGCCCCCGCTCCGCAGCAAAGTTTCCCGCGTCCTCGGCCAGCTAGGCCGCAGCCGCCAAGCTTCGGAGCGCATGGCCGTTCTGGCCGGCATCATGAATGAAGTCGACCAGTTCAATTCGGAGTTCACAATGGACACAGATGAAGTCCGTAGCGAATCCGGTGACGCACTCCTCGTCGATGTTCTCTACATCGGCATGGCTATAGGTTACTACGCGGACCGCGACGGCACAATTGGCGGTGTCCTGCGCCCGGCTGCCGGTGGTTGGGAACGCGACCAGCAAAACGACCTTGCTCCAGCTATTCGCCGCGCAATGGACTACTACAGCGGCAATATTCGCCCGGCGAACCTTGTTAATTTGCCATTCGAAATCCGTGATGCCGACATCGGCTCCAACTAAGAACGGATCCAAGCGTGAACTGCATTACACCTTTTAAACCCATGAGAAAATTTGCATTACTAGCCCTGGTCGCAGGCGCAACAACTCTTTACGGAGCGCAGACCTTTGAAACGGCTGCGGAACAAGCCCGCGCCAACTTGAACGCCGCGCTCGAGGAGTTGGACGAACTTCAATATGAAATCGGTCAGGAGCGGCCTGAGCTCGGAGCACGCCTCGATGAAGTCGAAGACGAAGCCCTGCGCCTGCGTGACCGCGCCAGCAACGCTGCCCGTGTTCAACAAGGTTTTGACGTTGAAGTCAGCCAGATGAACAACGAACGCCAGAGCGTTATTGACAACAATCGCTACATCCAGTCGACCTTGCTCAATGAGTACATCCGCCGTCTGGAACTGACGATTGATCCTTCTGAAATCCCCCAGTACCGTGAGCCAATCCGGGAGGCATTGTCTTACCTTGAAGGCGACGAGCGGTTTGATGACGAAACTATTTTCAACGCTCAATTAAAGGTTATCGAGCGCTCACTCGACCGCATTGCCTCCCTCATCGGTGGCAAGCAGTATGAGGGCTCGGCGATCGTGGACGGAGTGTTTCTCGACGGGACCTTCACCATGCTCGGGCCTGTGTCTTACTTCGCGTCTGAAAATGGTGTCGCGGGTATCACCCAGGGCATGATCGACAACCGTGCCAACATCTACACCCTGACGGGCCAGTATGCGACAAACATCCAGGAAGTATCCCGTACCGGGTCCGGTATTTTGCCAGTGGATACAACGCGCGGCGAGGCACTGGAAACCATTCGTCATGATATCACCCTGCTCGAAGAATGGGCCCAGGGTGGCGTCGTTATGTATCCGATCCTCGGTCTGTTCTCTCTGGCCATCCTGATCACCATTTTCAAGGCCATTGAATTGATGCGTGTTCGCGCTGCCCGCGGCGCTGATTTGGACATCATCCTGGAGCACCTATCCAACAACAATAAGGAAGGCGCGATCAGTCACGCCAAGTCCGTTGGTGGGCCCGTAGGCGAGATGCTCGTATCCGCGGTTGAAAATTCGGACGAGGACAAGGAAGTCATTGAAGAGATTCTTTATGAGAAGATCGTCAAGGCTCAGCCCCGTTTGGAGCGTTTCCTGGCATTCATTGCTGTGGTCGCTGCAACGGCTCCCCTGCTCGGACTGTTGGGTACGGTTACCGGTATGATTAAGACCTTTAAGCTTATCACCATTGTTGGAACCGGTGACGCACGAAACCTTTCCTCCGGTATCTCCGAAGCTCTGATCACCACCAAATGGGGTCTGATCGTAGCCATCCCTACCCTCATCTTCCACGCTTTGCTGAACCGTAAAGCCAAGGGAGTCATTGGGAGTATGGAACAGGCAGCTGTCAGCTTCATCAACGGCATCGGTGAAATTCGCGGTGGTGCGGAAAAGAAAAACTGAGGAATTAGCGAATGAATCCTGAAGAACCTCAATCTCCAGAACTTGCGGAGGCTGCTGCCGAGGAAGGTGGCATCACCTTCTCCGAGTTCGTCCCGTTCGCGTGGGAGATCCTCACGGACGGTGGCTGGTTGATGATTCCGCTAGGGCTCCTCGCATTGATGATCTACTTCGAAGCCATGTCGATTGTGCTTCGCCTGGCCAAGGCAAAAGTCAAAAAGACACCCCGTAAAGTCTGGGGTGACTGGATTGATGATCCTGATAAAGGAACTGGTCATATTGGTGAAGTCATTCGCTATGTTGTTGGCGATGGCATCAAAACCGAAGAGTCATTGCTCAGAGTCGAGGCCGTTCGAGGCCGCCTGATTCCGGAAATCAACGCACGAATCGTGGTGCTCAGCGTACTGGTCACCATCGCACCCCTGATGGGTTTGCTCGGCACCGTTATCGGGATGCTGACAACCTTTCGCGGACTTGCAGTCGCCTCCGGGCAGGCCATTGACCTGGTCGCCGAAGGTATTCGAGTCGCTCTGATAACCACGCAGACCGGCTTGATGATTGCGATTCCTGGGTATATATTTATCTCCCTGGCCATTCGGAGCCGAAACGTCTATATGGGTTTCCTTGCGGAGCTCGAAACCGTGGTCGTTCAGCGCCTCCACCAACTGGATAAACCCCAATGAGCAAAAAAGGATCATTACTGAATGACGAATCAGAGATGAGCGATATCAACATCTCGCCGATGATTGATATGGTCTTCATTCTTTTGATTTTCTTCATTGTCACAACGGTCTTTGTTCAGGAGCCGGGCGTAGAGGTGCAAAAAGAACTGGCCGTGACGTCAATGGATCTGGAGCGTAACTCCATTCTGTTTGCGATCACTCCGGATGCACAGGTTGTCTACGGTGGCGATGACGTCGGCATTGCCGGCGTGCGGGGGATTGTCCGGCGTTTGACCTCGGACAATCCCAGAATGCCGGTCATCCTGCAGGTTGATCGGGGTTCACCAGCGACAACGGTTATTCGCGTCATTGATGAAGCCAAACTGGCCAACCCTGCATCGGTGGTAAGTATTTCCACCGAGTTGCGCCGATAAAATAAGGACAGAACCATGAGCCAGAAACCAAAAAAGAGTAGCATCCCCAACTTAAAAGCGGAATTTCCGATTTCGATCGGGACCGGTGCCATCTTGACCGTACTCGTGTTGCTTGCACTTCCTATCAGCCAACTGATTGATGCCATACGCGACCCTGGAATGCATCAGGTGGAATTGGCCGAATTGCGCCCACCGCCGATGGTGGAGGAACCGCCTCCGCCTCCCGAAGAGGAACAGCAGGATGACATACAGGACTTGGAACAACAGCGGGAACCCCCGACCTTGGACCAAATCGCCCTGTCCATGTCCACCGACCTGAGTGGCTTTGCTTCCTCGGACTTCACTATTCCGGACTGGAATGTGGGATCCCAGCTCAGCGACATGATTTATGAGCTTGCGGACCTGACCCGCGCCCCCCGCCCTATCTCGCAGAGAGCGCCCACCTATCCGCCCGAGCTGCAACGCGCCCGGGTTGAGGGCACTGTTGTTCTACGCTTTGTCGTAGGTGTGGACGGAACGACCAGTCGAATCTCTGTGGAGCGGTCCGACAACTCCGCTTTTGAAGAACCAGCTATTCGCGCTGTGCGCTCATGGCGTTTCGAACCCGGTGAAAAAGACGGCCAAGCCGTAGCTGCTTGGGTTCGACAAGCCATCCCCTTCACAGTTCGCCGATAAAATATATACCATTACCCTTTTGAGATAAATGAAACGATTCGTTATTCTACTAATTTCCTTGTCGACCGCCGCACTGGCGTTTGGCGTCCAGCCCCGACCTTTCGACGGCCCTAGCCCGGTTGAGGTCGCACTTCGGGTCTATCAGACTCCGGAATGGACTCGTGCTTTTGCCGGATCCTACGGTGTCAATCCC
>JBJHBN010000309.1:0-4140 GCA_050485505.1 Opitutales bacterium
CGAGCCGGCCTTTCCTGACCTCACGGATCTGACTCGCCAGCTGCACGAGGCAGGTCACCCGGTCCACCTTGAAACCAGCGGGGCCTTTGCGCTAAAAGGCGAATTCGATTGGATCACCCTGAGTCCCAAGCGGGCGCAAGCTGCTCTGCCGGAAGTCATTGCCAAAGCCAGTGAGCAAAAATGGATCATCGAGTCCCCTGAAGACCTCGACTACTGGTGGGAGCATCTGGAATCCCAACTGAGCACTCCAACCGTCTGGCTACATCCGGAATGGAGCAAACGCCGGGACCCGCAAATACTCACGGCAATTTCCGAGTGGATAAAAGCAAAAGGCGCCCCATTCCGTGCAGGCTGGCAGCTGCACAAGCTCTTCCGTGCCGATGAACTCGACCCCGGAATCGCCAAACCTGCGCCCCTCGGCGGCAACCCTGAACTGGGCTATTGAATCATGAAGGCTTCACAGGCGGACAGAAACAACGGTATTGGTCGTCACCTCGGCCAGCAATCCGAATACCCGGAACATTACGATCCGAAACTGCTTGTCGCCATTCCCCGCGCGCTCAATCGCACCGAAATCGGGATCGGCGAGGCACTGCCTTTTGAAGGATTCGATCTCTGGAACGCCTACGAAGTGTCCTGCCTCAGTGACTCCGGACTGCCGCTCAGCGCCGTCCTGCGCTTCAAGTATTCCGCGAGCAGCACTTATCTCGTCGAATCGAAATCCCTCAAACTTTACCTCAACAGCTTCAATCAGGAGAAACTTGGGCCCGACCGGGCAAGCGCACTCCGTAGGCTTATCCAAACAATTCAGGGCGACCTTGAAGCGTTGTTGGACACTCCTGTAGAGGTCTGGGTCCCAGAGAGCGTTCACCACCCCCACTCCTTGGATCACTATCCCCTGCTTGAAAGCCTGCACCCAAAGCTGGTCGTCTCCGACTACACTGCCAACGCAGCCCTTCTCGAGGTCGGCAAAACTCCGGCAAAGAGTCTGCAGGTTCGCAGTCAGCTGCTCCGCTCACGCTGCCGCCAGACTGCCCAACCCGACTGGGGCGATATTTACCTGCAGATGGAGGGGCCAAAGATCCCAAGCACTGAATCAATGCTGCGTTACATCGTTTCTTTCCGTAGGGAGAACCATTTCCACGAGGAGATTGTGGAAACGGTCTTCAATGACCTCATGCGCAAGTTTAAGCCATTGCAGCTCCTGGTTTTTGCCCAATACACCCGCCGCGGCGGGATTGATATCAATCCCCTTAGAGCCACGCCTGAGCATGCGCTATTGGGACCACTTTCGGATCTCGAGCGCTTCGTGCCAACTCCACGCCAATAGTCGGAGGACAATTTGACCGCGGAGAGGCATTTCTGATACTATCGCATCATGAGTGAATTAATTCTCGCATGGACGACTGTATCGGACAAAGACGCAGCGGAGGAGATCGCCCGAAAGGCAGTGCAAAACAGGCTTGCGGCCTGTGTCCAAGTCGAGGGACCCATACAGTCCCACTATTCCTGGGATGGAAAGGTTCAGCACGATACTGAGTGGCGCCTGTTTTTCAAAACAACCTCAGAGAAGGTTGCCGGCCTGAAGACCTGGGTGAACGAAGTGCATCCCTATGATACGCCGGAATGGATTTCGATTGCCGCCAATGACACCAGCCCAGGCTATCTCAAATGGGCCCGGGAGGCTTTAAACTAAGAAAATCCAGACTTTTTCGGATGCAGGATCCGATAAGCAAAAAACGCTTGCCATTGTGGCGATCGCTCTATGTTGTCTGACGTTTTCTCAAAATCGAATTTCCAGAAATAGAACCATGTCACAACATCCCAGTTTTAAAGCCGGAGGCGGCGGTAACAAAAAAAAGCGGAACGTACTCAAGCGTTTCGAGCGCGTGGGCCTGCTTAAAAAGCGTGGCCAGTGGAAGACGGGTGACCGCGTTTCAGGCTTGGTAAAAACCAAACCGGAAGAATAAGCCCTCTTAAAAGCACTTTCATCAAAAACTGTAGAATCTCGATTCTACAGTTTTTTTATGCCCTCACGCCGGGCTATCGGGATTAAAGAGAGTTAATCAAGTCGGACATCGCCTGCCGAGTTTCAGCATAAACCTGTTTTATTTCAGCAAGATCCTTTTGAAGCGCCTCTGGAGATCGGCTCAGATCCGAATTTTCCAAAGCACGAACCATTTTAGATAAGCGCAGATAGCCAATATTCGAACTCGATCCCGCCAATGCATGTGCGCTGCGCTCAATGCCAGCACGATCCAACTCCTGAATCGAGCGCTCAAGCTTGGCCAGAAGAGGTTCACTCTCTTCTTCAAACAAATCCTTTAACTCAGTAAACAATTCCGCAGCATCATCGGGAGCAGTCTCCTTCAACATGAGAATCTGTGTATCATCCAGGACAGGCAAGCTTGAGAATGAATTTTCGGACATGCCTTGATTTATGCAGTTTTTTTACGAACTGGGAAGATTGTAATTCTCCGAAAGTCGGAAAAACAATACGATCCACTCAGACCTTCTGCGGCTCCTTGCGAGGGCTGTCCTCAACCGTATCCTGCCCCCCGCGCAGGTAGTAGTGCTTATAGGAATTGTCGTAGTAGTGCGAATAATAATACCCAGCCATATGGGTATTCAGATTATTTAACACAGCACCAAAGATCGGCACATTGGCCTCGCGCAGGCGACGGACATTGAGATTGGCAGTTTTGCGTTTCACCGTATTAAAGCGGATCACATACAATACGCCATCCACCAAGGGAAGAATGTTCAATGCATCGCTGACCGGTGCCAAAGGCGGAGAGTCGATAATAATCTTATCATAGCGCATGCGCAGCTCATGAATCAGATTCGCAAAACCATCAGAGCTGAGAATCCTTGTGGGGCTTTTGCTACGGCCACCGGCCACCAGCAAGTCCAAATTCGGATAATAATCGCGGATGATGACATCGTCCAAAGACAACTCACCGGCAACCGCCTGTAAAACCCCCGTGCGATTAGGCACATCCAGAGACTTTGCAATATTCGGCATCCGCAAGTCACCATCAATCACAATGGTTTTCTCACCATGATTGGCGAACGTAAGCGCCAAATTCGTAGACACGAAAGACTTACCCTCACTTGGGATAGTACTGGTCGAGAGAATGACTTTGGCGTTTTTACTCTCCTCATTCAACTTGAGTGCGGAATTGATTGCACGAAAAGCCTCAACTGTATGCTTGTCAGCATCTTCAGCTACTATTCGGGCTTTCTCTCCGGCATCAATACGCGTAATACGCGGCACGATACCCACTAAAGGCACTCCAATAGAGGTCTCAATATCGAAAGCGGTCTTAACCTTGTCGTCCAAAATAGCCAGCAGGAATACCAATCCAAGGCCCAATCCCGAGCCCAGCATCAAACCAATAATCAGATTCAAGAGTATGTTTGGCTTATAGGGCGAGCTTGCCGGACGAGCCCTATCGATGATCCGCGCAGTCTGCCCTTCCGAAGCAATCGAAACAGCTGCCTGTTGCAAGCGGTTATAATAATGGTCATACAACTGCCGACTCACTTCCAGATCGCGCATCATGGCATTGTATTGGGGCCGTATCCGATCCAGTTCGATCAACTCCCTCTTCTTTTCATCAAGGCGATCCTGAGAATTCGCGAAGTTGTCGCTTGCCCGGTTATATTCGTTTCTCACGCTGGATACAGCGGAATCCACCGCCCTGCTCAATTCACGTCGAGTCTGTTGAAGCTGCTCGGTGGCGGCAATCATCGTTGGGTGCATTGAGCGGAATCGCTGAGAGAGCCGCGCGACCTCAATCTGATTCGCCGAAACACGATTCAGTAAGTCGGGAACTTCCGGTGCACTAGCAATAAAATCCAGCTCCCACAGAGGTTCTCCGAGATCTCTGTAGCGTTGAACCTGATTCCAACGGGTCCTTGCCTCGTCATAGCGTCGACGATCTTCTTCAAACCTCCGATTCAAATTGATCAACTGTTCATTATCGATGTCCTGAGAACGATCGACAGAAAGTGTGCTGTGTTTCTCTTTAAAATCGGCAACCCGGTTTTCAATTTCCGCAATCTTTTTAACCTGGTCATCGACCTGTTTCTGCAGGTCATCCACCGCACGCATAGATCCTTCGATCTGCTTGTTCC
>JBJHBN010000310.1:0-4138 GCA_050485505.1 Opitutales bacterium
GCCCAGTGATAAGCATACCCTCAGCCCCGAAGCCGTGGGGAGGAAATGGCTGACAACGTTCAGCGAAAGCTGACAGCCTGGCAAGTGCCAGAACTTCAGCGAAGGGGTTTTCGGTTACTGCCTTCAATTAATGGTGAAGTCAGGCTCAGAGGCTTATTGAAATTTTCAGCCCAAAAGCCGGGCCTTGAGCGGATCGACGATGAATTCGAGATCGAAATCTGCATTCCGAAAGGATTTCCTCGGCAATTGCCTACTGTGAAGGAAGTCGGAGGTCGGATTCCGGACACATTTCACAAGAATTCGGGAGGCATCTTGTGCCTGGGCACTCCCACAGCGCAGATGCTTCAACTTCACAAGTCGCAGACTGTTCCAGGGTTTGTTGAGAGTTGTGTCATTCCCTATTTGTACGGCTTCGTATATCACCAGAAGTTCGGGGCCATGCCGTTCGACGAGCAAAAGCATGGCGATGTTGGTCTCGTAGATGACTTTCGTGAGATGTTTGCGGTCAAAACGGACTCAGTGGCAATCAAAATGGTATGGTTGTGCTCGCTCAAGAAGCGAGTGGCGAACAAGCAACCATGTCCTTGCGGAAGTGGTAGACGGCTCGGAAAGTGCCATAATCGTAAAGTGAACAGATTCCGCGAAGAACTCGGAAGGAAATGGTTCCTCATGCAGTATTACTCTTTGGGTCGAGTCCGAAATAGAAGAAAGCGGTGAAGAGCTATTTCGAAAGCAGCACAAATGAAAAGGGCACGGAGGGCGTGTGTTCATGAACCTGAATTACGCAGACGTCGTTGGTTGTGGCGCATACGCGAAAGTCTTTCGAATTGAACGCAGGGTTTACAAATTATTCAAGAGCGAGGCCTGGGAGAGAAGAGTTCCAAATGCCGTGAGGCAGAAAGCCTTTGATAGTGAGATGGCGGCGTACGAGATTGCTAAAAAAAATGAGTCGATCTGTCAGCACACCTCTGTGTTCTACGGCACCGTAGCCATCAATTCGGTTACCGATCTCGACGGGAACGACGTTTCGAGGCGATTCCTACTCGATCGATGTTATTCAACCGAGTTTATTCAGGGTGAGAACCAAAAGGTTGGTGCGTTGGGCGGCGAGTACCAGCACATCAATGAAACAATACGAGTGATGCATGCGAACGGAATCGAGTTTACTCAAGACGCGTCGGTGTTTGCTGCCGAGGACCGCAGAAACTTCAAGCTGATTGATTTCGCCACTGTTGATGTTTCGAGGGATCTGACTTGGGACGAATCCGAACTGTGACCGGGGTCATTTCTCAGTCGTGCTGTTCATCGCCCCCTCTAGTACTACAGCGCTAACTGCTGTTGTAACAAATGCTCGAAATGGCGCATACTGCGGTTTTCAGGGCCACTTGTAAACGGAGGTATCGGGCATGGACGTCCATGGTTTGGCAGAGCTGGAGTCGCGGTTGGAGAGCTTCTTGTCACGGTTTGACGATTGTTTCTCGCGCTGCGATACCCGAGCGCACCTGACGACCTATGTTCGGGGCCAATTGTCGGACCTGGATGCCAAGAGCGTGGAGCCGATCGCCTTACACGGCGGCACGCCCGTGCGAACACTGCAAGAGTTCCTGTCTCAGCATCGCTGGAACGAAGAGGCGGTGAGACGCCGCTTGATGGAAATTGTCCGTCAGGAGCACATCACCTCCAATACGGTCGGCGTGATCGATGAAACCAGCGATGTCAAAAAGGGTGACAAGACCCCAGGGGTCCAACGGCAATGGTGTGGCAAAGTTGGCAAACGCGAGAACTGCATCGTCACGGTGCACCTGGGCATAGCCACGGAAGACTTCCACTGCCTGCTCGACGGCGAATTGTTCCTGCCCCAGAACTGGAGTGACGATCGCCCGCGCTGCCGCGCGGCTGGAATTACCGACGACATGGTCTACCGCCCGAAATGGCAAATTGCCCTGGAGCTCTATGACCGCAGTGTGGCCGAAGGTGTGTGCCTGCCTTGGATCACGGCCGACGAGGGCTACGGCGGCAAGCCGGGATTCCTGGAAGGTCTCCAGGCTCGCCAGCAACGTTTTGTGCTGGAGGTGCCACGCTCTTTTTCGGTTTGGGAGAAGGCTCCCGAGGTCACGGCACAGCCCTACCGCAAAGGAGGGCGTGGCCGCGGTCGCCAGACTCCGCGCATCAAGAGTGGTCAAAGCCAGCCGCGCTCGGTGGAGCAGGTGTTCTATTTTAGTGAGGCCATGAAGTCCCAGCGCTGGCGGAGCTACCGCATCAAGGACAGTGAGAAAGGACCGGTGGTCTGGCAGGCAAAGCATCACCGCGTGATCCTCAAGGGCAGTGACGATCTGCCGGGTATGCAGTTGTGCTTGCTGGTAGCCCGCAATCCGTTGGACGACGAGCTGAAGTTCTTTGTCAGTAACGCCGAGGTCTCTGAGCCCATCACCACGCTACTGTTGGTGGCCTTCCAGCGGTGGCGAGTCGAACGCTGCTTCGAGGACCAGAAACAGGAAGTCGGTCTGGATTGTTTTGAAGGCCGGAAATACATCGGGCTCAAGCGGCACCTGATTTTGACCGCCATCAGCTATCTGTTCCTGTCGCGGACCTGCCAGCAGGAGCGGGAAAAAAAATCCGCAGTGGACCATTCAGCAGTTGCGCGACGCCACCGACGCGATCGTCGCCAGTTGGTACCTGCCTGCTGAGTCCAGGCTGCTGTTGCTTGAGCAGGTCGCCAAACGAATCGAGTATCATCAAGCCCGTAATGCCACGGCGCGAAAATGTCACACCCGAAAGCGCAAGAGACGACTCGCTTCAGCGGGCATTAGCCTCAAACAGACCATTCACTGCCATTGGCCCATTAGTTAGCGCTGTAGTACTAGGCAGTATTTGAATAACCGCAGATCACAGCCACACAACTTCGACGCAATGCTTTTACAGATAAGAGGTTGCATCTCGAATCATTGCTGCAACATCGCCCTTGATCCCAAAAATTGGGTCCATCGCGGAATTTTGTGGGTCGGCTAGAATTCCTTGGCAAGGAGGATAGCGATGGACGACACGCAACTGTACCAACACATCCTTGGCCTGGAAACGCCCTGGCGGGTGGCTGACGTCGAGGTGAGCGTCGACCGGGGTGAGATCGTGGTTGAAGTCACTCACCCTGAAAGAACGAAGTTCTGCTGTCCTGAGTGCCAGCAGGAGTTGAGCTGCTACGATCACGCGCCGCCTCGTCGCTGGCGTCATCTGGACAGTTGCCAATTCAAGACCCTGCTGGAAGCCTCCGTGCCGCGAGTGAACTGTCCCACCCATGGCGTCAGGCAGGTCACGGTACCCTGGGCAAGCCCCAGTAGTCGGTTCACCTTGATGTTCGAGAGTTTCGCGATCACGCTGCTCAAGGCGACTCAAACCATCGAAGGAGCGCGGTTGATCCTGGGCCTGAGCTGGGAGGCGACCTGGTCAATTCTGGAGCGGGCCGTCGAACGTGGGTTGGCCAGGAAGCACGCCAAGCCGTTGCCGCACATTGGCATCGACGAGAAGTCTTTCCGAAAGGGTCACAGCTACATCACGCTGATTTACGACCTGGACCACAGTACAGTCGAGGCAATCGCGCTGGGGCACGACGAAGCGGCCGCCAACGCGTGTTTTTCGCAGCTTTCACCTGAGCAACTCCAGTCGGTGGAGGCGGTTGCGGTCGATATGAGCGCGGCGCTGGTCAGGTCAATCAAGGGCAACGTTCCGCTGGCCGAAGACAAAATAGTCCACGACCGCTTCCATGTCATGAAACTGGCCAATGAGGCGATCGACAAGATCCGCAAGGAGGAAAATCGGCGTCTGCGAGGTGAGGGCAGCGATCAGTTGGTGGGTACCAAATACCTGTTCCTGCGGGCCTACGACAACCTCAAGGAAACGAGCCGCCAGCAACTTGAAGACCTCTGCGCCGCGAAAATGGAGACCGGAAAAGCCTGGACGTATAAAGAGCTACTGCGTGACCTGTGGCACCACGAAACGGCGGCCCAGGCGAAGAACTTCTTTCGTTGGTGGTACCGGAAGGTGATCCATACCAGACTGGAGCCACTGAAGAAGGTCGCCCGCACGATCAAGGACAGAATCAACCACGTTGTCAGCTACTGCACTTTCGACGGCATCACCGCAG
>JBJHBN010000311.1:0-4136 GCA_050485505.1 Opitutales bacterium
TGCCAGGACTGAATGCGAGGTCCAGAGGAGGCACTTCAACCGGCGGCGGATCCGACGGTAACTCCGGCACGGTTGGCAGGGGTTCTTCGGGTGGTTCTTCGTTCTGAGGCGGCTCTTGCGGCGGCTCCAGCGGCGGCAAGGTGATGCGCGTTTCACGCACACTCAGGTCGGGATCTTCGATGGCATTCAAGAGCTGTGTCAAAGGGATCAGCATGAACAGCCCGGCGGCGAGTACCAAGGCTCCCAGGATGGCAAGCATCGGTGCCCATTTCAGACGGGACTGTGGCAAGCTCCGTGTCACCGCTGGGTCGCCAGGCTGATGTTTCGCGCTCCGGCCAGTAGGGCCGCGTCATGGACCTGAGTGTACAACTCGATCGAAACCGATTTATCGACCTGCAGGATCACGGGCATGTCCGCGGTTTCCAGAAGGCTTCGCACCGTTCCGCGAACGCCGCCGACACCGATCTCGCGGCCACCGTAAACGACCTCTCCTTCGCCGGTGATGGCAATCAGAATCGAACTCTTCTCAAGGTCTGCGGCCGATGCCGCCTGAGGACGTTCGACCTCAACCCCGGTTTCCTCTACAAAGACCGTGGTGACGATGAAAAAAATCAGCAAAATGAATACAATGTCGATAAGGGGAGAGACATTTATCTCACTGCTCTTGCTTTCACTTGCGTAAAGGAGTCGACGTTCTCTCATACCAATGGGCGACGTTTAGGGATTGGGCAACCGGAGCGCAGGGCCAGGCGCACATTGTAGCGTTCAAGCCGGGCAATGGCCAACACCAGCGTGTTCCTGCGCTGGATAATGAGGGACAGGATCACCATGGCAGGGATGGAAATGATCAGGCCTGTCTGGGTGGTGATCAGCGCCTCGGAGGTTCCACTGACAATGCTGCCAAAACGGTCACCAAAGGCATCGATCATGCCTGTAAAGGTGGACAACATTCCTGTCACGGTTCCCAGCAAGCCAATCAGTGGTCCAGCTGTAATAATGATACCCAGGAAGCGAATACGGCGCTCGATATAGGGCAGGTATTCATTGCGGACCGCCTCGAAATGTCGGCGGATATCGTCGGCATTGAGCGTATCGGAACAGATCAGCTGGCGTGCCTTGCTGAGGTTCGCATCCTTGCCCGACGCGATCTCGTTGGCATTGCGTCTGTGAACATTTCCACGCAACAGGAAGTGGAAATGCACCTGTAGGAATAGGTTCAGGGCCGTGGCATAGATGAAGACTGTCAGCAGCAACAAGGGCAGCATCAACCAGCCCCCACTCTTCCAAATCTGAATGGCGGAGTCCATCATACGACGGAGGCCTCCTTCGCCGTCGAGGTTCTGCGGGCCAGACCATTGACCAGGGTGATCGCGGATTTCTCAAGTCGAGCCATGGTGCCAGACACCTTGCGCGCCAACACCGCGTGCAGGACCAGGGCTGGGATCGCGAGGATCAGGCCGAGCTCCGTGGTGATGAGCGCCTCGGATATCCCTGAAATCAATGGCTTCGGATCCCCAGCCCCGAATACGCTCATCAACTGGAAGGTTTTAATGATCCCAGTGACCGTCCCCAGCAGACCCAGCAGCGGTGCAGCAGCCGCAGTCACCGCGATGACATTGAGGAAGCGTTCCAACCTGGGCTGAGTGGTCAGCATCGATTCATACATGACCTCCTCAACCATTTCAGTCGATTCATCGGCATGTTCGACGGCTGCCACCAGCATATCCTGTGTGGGCTGAGGCTGTTCGGTGGCGATGGATTTGGCCAAACCCAGGTCCCCTTCCCGCATTGCTTTGACGAGGTCGTGCAAGACCGTGGGACGCGGGTGGCGGATAGAAAAAATCTGAATGCTCTTAAGGACAGCGACAAAGGCCGAAACCAGAGCAAATAACAAAATCGGGTATACCCATACCCCACCTTTTGCCAGATGCTCGCCGAGGGTGCTTTGAGTGGAGGCAATGCGAATGGCATCGCCCAGGGAAAAGTCCATCGGCAACGGCCCCTCAGACCTGGCAATGGTCGAACGGATACTGCCGTTCGAACTGTTACGGAGCACATTCACCTGAGGATTCAGACCTGCATTGGTGGTCACCACTCCGCTCAGCTCACCCTCGATATCGGCAAAATAGAGCATCGGCCCAAGCTGTAGAAAATGACCTTCGATCATCATGCCATCGGGTGCCAGAGCCTTGCCCGAATAGCCCCTGCCTCCCAGATTGGATTCAATCTGATCCAGCGATTCCAGCACCAGTTCCAGACCTTGGACAATCCCCGATGTGGTCTTGCCCGATCCTGAGGATCGCGCCCGGTTATAGGCCCGTATCCGTTCGCCCTCGTGCTGACGTTCGCCGGCGGACAAAGCCGCTTCATACTCCGCGAAATAGCGTGGCAGCAGATTGCGCTGCACGGCTTCGCGATCCTGCCTTTGAACCGAAACCGCCTTTCTCAGCACGTCGCGCTCCGATGCCAAGCCCTCATCGGAGCGGCGCAACTCGCGCCACTCAAGCTCCAACTGCTCCAGTCGGGATTCCAACTGATTGAGTTCCCGCACTAAGGGTACGCGCTCCACCTGGATGGCTGCGCGCTCCTGGCTCAATTCAGCCAAGGCCGCTTCGAGTCGGGACTGTGCTGTCATAGCGGCATTCTCCAGTGACGCACCGCTGCCGTAAACAAACGAAAGCAAGACAATCAGCAGGCAGCGTGCAAAGAAATGAAAAGTGGAATGGCGATGCATCAAGACTCCCCTTCCTTCAATTTCACCGGCAGCAGCAACCATTGCGGAGGTCCGCCTCGCCCTTCGATGAGGGCCATTGCATCACGGATAGTCCCTTCCAGCTGCGGTTGGGAGCGCCAGACCCAGCCGTCGTCGCTCAAGATTCCCACTCCCGCGTCGTTTGGCGCCAGGTAGTAAGCCTGCCCCAAGCCCAGCCAGATAGTCCGGACAGAAGCCTCCTGACTCGAGCCAGGCAAAGTCTGGATGCGTTCATGCAGATGCACTTTGCGGTCAAACTCCCGAATTGCGGCGGTGACTTCGACGATCACACGCAAACGCTCGACCACACTTCGCTCGGCCCTCGTCTCCACGTCTTCCATAACAGCCAGCTGGGACTCAAGGGACTCCAAGAGCGGATCGGGCAAGCGGGATTTCAAATTCAGCAAACGCCGCTCAACCAACGTGAGTAAAGCCTGATACCGCTCGAACTCCTCGGAAAGCGCCTCTCTATCCGTCTCCAGCCTACGCATTTCATCACGCAAGCCTTCCGAAGAACGATGAAGGCGATCGATCCGCTCACTGAGGCCATCGATCCGTTGGCGGGCAACATGGCTCAAATCCAGTAGTTGCCCCTTCTGTTCCAGCCATTGTGAACGTTCATGCGAGATCGTTTTCTCCGCCTGTATCCATTCCCTTGTCAGCGAGCGAGACTGATCCAGCACCTCAGGAGAGGCCTGTAGCGAAGAGACCACGACCCCTGTCAGCAGCAAGCTTCGTAAGTTAAATCCATTCATAAACAAATCCCTGAAAGCATGAAGCAAAAAGACCCCACGCCCTCTGAGTTCGAACAAGGGCGCGGGGCTTCTTGGTTTACCTATGTTAGTATCAGAACAGCACAGTTGCACTGAGCCACAAGCGACGTGGCTCCTGGTTGACGCGATAAAGGTTCGTATAGCTGATGGCTCCAGTGGTCGGATTGCTGACATACGGACGGTAATCGACAAAGTTGCGGTCCAGCAGGTTATACAGGGTAGCGGCAAAACGTAGATTTTCGGTCGCCTGATAGGATGCGCCCAGATGGAACAATGAATAGGCCTTGTAATCGCCAAACTCATCGTATGCCGCCCCGGTTCCCCGATAACGCTCACTGCGGTATTCGCCACTGAGCCAGACATTCAGCTTGTCAGTGGCTTCCCAGCGCAATCGCGAGTTGAGCATATGTTTGGGTGTAGCATAAAGCGGCTGCCCCTGACTTGGACCGGTTTTCTGTTCACTCTCGGTATATGTGTAGTTTGCGGTGAGCGACCAGGCATCGACAAACAAAATGCGGGTTGTAAATTCAGCCCCCTTTGTCACGGCCTCATCGATGTTAATCAGTTGCCCAAACATATCGACATTCGGCCAGTAACCGTAGTCGACACTG
>JBJHBN010000312.1:0-4129 GCA_050485505.1 Opitutales bacterium
CACCTGTATCGGTGTCGACGACATTGTTGTCTACTGCCAAATGCTTGAAGATCAGGGATTTGAAATCTGGCCGGACCAATGGAAAGAGAAATTCACCAGTGGCGGAACACGCATGGCCTTCCTGACCGATCCCGACGGCTACGAAGTCGAGATCCTCGAAAACAATCGCTGACCGCCGGAGGACTGCTTTGAAAGTGCGGCCTGCGGCAGGGCGTGGATCCGAGGGTTCGCAGTCCGGCCGGGGCCATTCCGACTGGGCAGATCCTGGCTATTTCGGCCCTCCTTCCTTCTGGCGCAACACACTGCGCCTGCTGGTCCAGCTGCTACTGCCGCCGAGAGGGCATCGGATCACGCCGACCCTAGCGGGCGCGGTGCTGATTCTGCTGACTTTCGTGCTTGGCTCCGCAGCGTTGAACACGGCCAACAATGTCTTATACATTGCCCTGGCTATGGTGCTTTCCAGCCTGATCGTCAGTGGATTGCTGTCGTGGTTCAACCTCAAGGGCTGTCGCTGGCGGTTGAGCGGACCGGATCCGCTGAGAGTAGATGAACCTGCTGCTGCTCAGATCGAGTTCCACAATGGCAAGAGTTGGCTTCCAGCTTATGGGTTTCACTTTCGCGTCAGTGCCTGGTATTCCGGGCTCAAAGCCGATGTCCCTTGCCCGGGACCGGTAGGCGCTGGGCGGACACAACGTTTCATATGGGATTTTCGCCCCAGCAGGAGAGGACCGGAGCAATTGAAGCTTGAGGCTTTGATCTCCAGCTATCCCTTTGGATTCCTTAAACGCACAATAAGGGACAGCGTTGCCATTGAAATGCTTGTCTGGCCCGCACGCTGCGACTACCGTTGGCATTCAGCAGCCGGATTGAGTCGACCGGGCCAGTACGGTACTCGCTGGGTTCGCAATGAAGGCTCTGAGCTGGCACGGATTCGCAGCTACAGCCCAGGGGATGCCTTGAACCGTGTTCACTGGAAAGCGAGTGCCCGGACAGGGCGGCTCCTTGTGAAGGAATTGAAGGAGCCGGTCGGGGCCCGCTTTCACATTGAGGTGGACCCCTCGGGCGAGCTTTGGAATACGGGTCAGCAATTTGAGCGCATGTGTTCCTTTGCAGGCACCCTCGCAGAAGATCTTTTTCGCAGAGCAGAACTAGCTTCCTGGTCAGTGGTTGGAACCTGCGTGCGGCGAGTCCGCAACCAGACTGATATACGGGCACTGCTCGACGCACTCAGCACTTTGGACCGCACGCAGGCCGTCCACCGTAGCGCACCAGAGCAAAGCTCACAAAGGGCTTACATACAGTTTCGGCCGGGCAGCCAGGGGCAGGTTCAGGCCTTGCTGGCAGGAAGGGTGGTGGGCGATGCCTGATTCAAGTGGACTCCATGGTCTGCGCTGGATGCTTGGTTTCGCCCTTGCATTGGTCGCGGTTACCTCGGTTCTGGGGATCGGAGCCGACAGCGCTGCCTGGGTTCTTTTCTGTTCGCTAATCTTGCTGCTGGGGCTGCTGCTACCGGCTCGCATGAACCGCATACCCGCCTTTCTCAGGCCACTTCTGTTGATTGTGATCCTGCTCCACGGCATCAGCGACCTGCTGATCCACGGAGCCGATTTTCTGCCACCTTTGATCCGTTTGCTGGTGCTGTGGGTAACTTGGCGGGCCTTGTTTCAACAGCGCATACGTGCGAGTTTGCAACTGGCATTGGGCGCTCTGCTGCTGGTACTGCTGAGCGGAGCGCTGAGGCAGGATCTGGGCTTTGGGCTGGCGCTGGGTTTATATGCGGCGATTGCCCTACCAAGCCTGTGGACCATTCAACACTGCAGACTGGTCGATCCCGCTGTTGGACGCGAGTTCAAGGCACCGTCTGTTCACCTGCCGAGATTGGCTGACCTAGGGCGATCATCTCTATGGCGAGTTGGATTGTTTGGCGCCGGCCTGTATCTGCTGACACTTGGACTTGCGCTAAGTCTCTTCTACTTGCTGCCCAGATTCGAATACGGACACTCCCTGCCATTTCCCCAGTTACAGGGGACATCCAGCCAGATAGGCATGACCGAGCGCCTGCGTTTTGGAGACATCAGTAGTGTACTGCAGAGCGATGAGCGGGTGATGCGGGTGGATACAGGTGGACAACGGGTTCCGGGAATACCTTACTGGCGTATGCTCGTTCTGGACGAGTATACAGGGGATGGATTTGAGATGTCGGAGGCACTACAGGCAGGATTCCGGGAGCTGCAGAATCACCGCTTTGGAGGACGTCTGGAGGATGCTGCGACACAAAGTGAACCGTGGACTTTCTATTTAGAGGCGGGAGTAGGCCGCTTTCTGCCCGCACCAGGGCATTTTCGCCAGTTGCGTTTTCAGAGTCGGCAAACATTGAAGTATTTTGAGGAGACCCAAGTACTGGCCTTGGCCTTTGTCCCGGCCAGCACTCTGGTTTTCCGCTACGAAGGTTTGCAGCGGGGGCGCTCTGTGTCAGGACCCCCGGAAAAACCCGCAATACCTGAACATCAATGGCGTCTGGACCTGAACGATCCCACATCGGAGGCTCTCATGGATCAATTCGTTCAGCGGCACGATCTAAAGGGCCGGGAGCACTACGACGAGCTTGACCGTTTCGCCTTTGCCTTAATTCGCTCCCTGCAAGCCAATCGCGGATACAGTCTCGAAGTTCAACTGCCTGAAGGAGAGGCTCAGCCCCTGCTACGATGGATGGATGCTGACTTGCCTGGCCACTGCGAATTTTATGCGGGAGCGATGGTTCTGCTTGCGCGCGCACTGAAAGTCCCCGCGCGTCTCGTGGTCGGATTCGCTGGTGGCGACTGGAATGGCTTCGAGGATTATTACATGGTGCGGAAACGCCATGCGCACGCCTGGGTCGAACTCTGGGATGCGGAACTGGGTTGGGTGCGCTATGACCCAACACCGCTAAGCCGCATAGTTGATATGGGCGAGAACGACACAGACGCCCTTGCATACCTCAGAGGCGACCGCAGCTGGGAAGCCTATTTGGACAGCTTGCGCTTGCTTTGGTACCGGCGTGTCATTCAATTTGATCGTGAACGTCAGGATCAATTGCGCGCCCGCGGCTTTGATAGCATAATCACGGTCTTCGGGCAATTTTCTTCAACCCTGAGGGAGTGGGCCTTATACTGGTTTTCACTGCATAAGCATTCGGCTTTGGAATTGGCCTTGAGGTGGCTCTTTCTGCTTTTCCTCTTGGGTAATGTGTGGCTCTTTCGGAGTCAATTGAGCAAGTTACTTCTCTGGCTGGTCAGTCGCCTCCTCGGGCGCCAGAAGTGGGAGCAGAAAATGCGCCTGCGGGCTGGCCGCTTATTGAATCGCCCTGAAGTTTTGCGGCTACCCCATGTCCAACGGCGCCTGCTGCGAATTCGCTACGGTCCACAAGAGAGCTGGCCGGATCCAATGGAGACCTTTAGAGCAGTAGCGAAAATGGACCGAAGATCCTGACAGAACCCTATGATTTCCATTATGCTCTTATTTATGTAAATATTTTTATTGATTCATTTCAAACATAAGTCTTCTTTCGCAGACCTGACGAACTCTGTCGCACTTAAATATGGAAACTCCTCATTGCCCCGAAGAAAGTCCGGTCGATCCACCGGAGTCCTTAACAACGCCTGTATTTGATGGATCGGGTACTGCTTTTTTTCGCATCTGGATCGTCAACCTGTTTCTAACGATCGTCACGTTCGGGATTTACATTCCCTGGGCGAAGGTTCGAACCCGGCGTTATTTCTATCACTCGACCCGCTTGAATGGACGGGCATTCGACTACACAGCCAATCCATTGAAGTTGTTGATCGGCTACCTGATTGTTGCAGCTGCCCTAATCGCATTCTCCTTCGCCGAGCTAATTGCGATTTGGGTACCGCTGGTGCTCTACCTTATTTTTGTCTGTGTGTATCCCTGGGTGCGCTGGAAATCCATGCGGTTTTTTACTGCAAATTCGACTTACCGGCACATCGCGCTTAGTTTTCGTGGTTCCAAAGCGGACGCCTATCGCTGTTTCCTCGGCATGCCTCTTCTGGCCGTTGCGACGCTGGGTGCCCTCGCGCCTTGGGCAATATTCAAAGCGCGCAAGTATTTCTATGGAAACCTACGCTACGGC
>JBJHBN010000313.1:0-4125 GCA_050485505.1 Opitutales bacterium
ATGCCAAACACCCGGAGGTCATTGGCCTCATGGGCTATACCGAAGGGCGTGGATACCCGATCCGCAGCCGTGAGGACATTGACCAACTGCCAACGCTTGGGGACAAGGTGATCATGGTCTCACAGACGACCATGTTCACCGATGACTTTCACGCCCTCGCCGACTATCTCAAGGCAAAGGTTCCAAACCTGCTGGTCTTCGATACCATATGCGGTGCCACCAAAGACCGCCAGGGCGACATTGCCGTCCTGTTTGAGCATGGCGTTCAGGCCTTCGTGGTCATTGGCGGCCACCACTCGGCCAATACCTGTAAATTGGCTCTGCTGGCCCGCAAGACAGGTCTGCCAACCTACCATATTGAAACGGTAAAGGAGATCGATGAGGACGCTATTCTCCAATACCAATCAGTTGGCGTCACCGCAGGCGCATCCACTCCGGAATTTCTGATAGATGCGGTCTGCGAGCGCCTCGCGGCGCTGTAGCGCTTCGACAAAGGATCTGGCTGGATAGTTCCCCGAAGGACTGTCGTCTCTTCGCTACACGCAAAGGCCATGCGTTCGGCCTGAAGGCCGGGCTCCAACAGAGATCCTCGAAGATTGTAGCGAAACAGTGACAGCGTTTCGGAGCATCCCGGACACACCCTTCAGCTCCAAACTTAGCCGACCGCTTTGGCAAGCGGGGACTGAACACTGGTGCCATCCAGCCACTCTCCGCGGATCAAAGTCACCGCAGGATTGTCTGTAGGCCCAAGCGGTTCATTTGCCAATTTCGTTTTGAGCAAGTCAATTGCCGTAGCTCCGATCTTTCGGTAGCCAACCTGAACCTGTGCAATCCGCCCCTTTTCCTCAGTGGCCGGTCCCAGCGCGGCAAAGCTGATGTCTTCAGGGATCTTCCATCCCGCCTCACGCAGCCAATCGTAGTGCTCTACATTCGGGCTCAACAACACGTCGGGGTTGTTCTTCTTCAGCCAGGCAAAAAGCTTTTCACGCGTAATCTCCTTTTCGTTCAACGGAGGGATTCGGTCTTTGGCCGGAATGCCCCGCTGGTAATAAAAAAGGTAACTTTGGTAGAGGTGATTGGAACGCTCGTCTTCCGGCTCACTGATGCAGAACCCTATGCGTTTGAATCCCTTTTCAGCCAGGTTGGATACGCCCACATGCATCGACTGATAAAAATGCGGATGCACCTGATTAAAACCCAGTTTGGCCGCGACCGCACAGGTGGCTACTCCCATAAAGTTTTCCTGAGGAAGCGAAAACACGCTGCGCAAGTCCTCCACTGGAAGCACCACAATGCCACGAATACCCCTTGCCTCCAGGATCTGAACAACCCGCTGCAGGCGCATACCGGGCTTGTGCAACCAGAAATCCTCAGTCCGGAATCCCAACTCTTCAGCACGCTCCTTAGCACCCTGCCGAATCATCTGGGCATCGTAACCCATATCCTCCAGAGGCTGTGAACGCCCATTAAGGATCGCAATCACCGGCTCTTCCTTGCTGATGTTCCGCTTGCGCAGATAACGCATGAGCTCAGTCAAATTAGGATCCGGGGTATAACCCTGATCGCGCGCGATCTTCTTGATGCGCTCCCTGGTCTCGGGAGCCACTCGCGGGTGATCCCGCAAAGCCATGGACACAGTCATACTGCTGACACCTGCGGCTTCCGCAATTGTTTTACACGATGGGCGAGCTTTTGCCATATAATTAGGAGGAGGATTTGAAATAGACTAAGGTATAAGGTAGGCAACCGGACCGGCTAAGTCAAGGCAGGTCGACTTGGCACTGTAAGAAGCGACCTAACATCTTCATATTCAAGACTAAACATAGACTGTATCGAGCTCGGCAAAATCCAGGTTCCAAACGGCACCGACCCCAAAGGCAGCGCGATTGACGGAATCGATGCTCAGCTTGCCATCGCGTAATTGAAGCGAGGCGAAGCCATCAGGGTGGCGGTAAAACAGATCCGGGTGCAGCTCGACGATTTTTTGATTTAGTTCCTCGGGAAAGGCACTCAAACCGCGAAAATAGTGATGGCCATTGCGCTCCACATCGCAAATTCCCAACGCAGCTTGCACGCACAAATCCTGTAACAGCGCCTGAGGGCCGACGTTGGCCAGATCTTCCCCACTCATGAGGAGCGGCCGCAAATCCGGATCCGCCTGGGCGCGTTTCGTAAGCAAACAACGATTGGCCAGGCTTTTAAAAACGCCTTTGCAATTTTTGTGGCTGCACCCGCGGTAACCCAATTCCAATGCCTTGGGTAAACTTTCAATGCCTGCATCCGATTCATCAATGATGACCACGGGATCCCCCGCCAAGTCTTGTATCTGCCCGCATTCACGGTTCAAAGCCTTTGTCCGCACCACCGGCTGCTCAACAAAAAGCAGGTTTTCGCGCAGCATGGGAACCGCCCGGTGGAGCTGCTCCCAATCCTTCGCAAATGCTGCCATATCCGGATACTGCTCGTTGCCATCGAGTGAAAGCCAGAAACCAGACTTGCAATGATTCTGAAAACAAGAGTTCAGGGCTTTGAGACGCTCCAGGTCCGAATCCAACTGCCCACATAGCTTTACTTTGAAATGCGTTAACCCGTAAGCGCGAATACTCTCGTCCAATGCCTGGGGAAGCCCGTCGTCCACGCGCTCCTCGCCGAGAATGTCTTCCCGCGAAATCGGATCTCCCAAACCAACCGTGTGCCGCAGGGAAAGTTGCCTCAGGGCGGGTCGACCCAGCGCCGCTTGCCAGTCAAAGCCATCCAGCTCGGCGTGAACACCGCCTGGATCAAAGCCAAGCCCTTCACTGAGCAGGTGTTCCTGAAAGTGCTGCCTGGCCGCCCGGGCCGAGGCCTCAATCAGTGCACGTTCCACCAAAGTAACCCCAAAATGGGCCAACAAAGGCGGTATTCCTGCCCCGGCAGCCCAGTCCATCTGGGTAGTGTAGGCGCTCCGCCACCAGCCAAACACGTGGTCCGCATTTTGTCCCGCAGAGCTTTCCGCCGCGTGTCGGATCACCTTAAACATTTCCTCTATTTCATCTTGAGGATGTTGATCCGGATCCTTTTTAAACCACCGGGGCGGCAAATGATCCGCAGCAGTGCCAACAACCACAATCCCGGAAATATTCACCCGAACCCTTACGAAAACGTGTGGCAGGCGGCGCATTTCGGCGATCCCGTAGCGAAAGGGAAAGCGGGTTTCCATTTCCATCTTATGGATGGATATCTCTTGAATCTGTATCATGTCAAAATCCCTACTGCTGCTGTTTGAGCCATTCTCCAGGTGTCTTTTTCAGGTGTTTCTTAAAAACGCGGTAGAAGTGCGACAGGTCGTTGAAACCTGCCGAAAACCCTGAACCTGCAATGGAATACTCCCCTGAGCGCATGAACTCCATGGCCCGCTCAAGACGAATCCGGGTGAGCTTCTCTACAAAGGGTTGGCCGGCAATCTCGCGAAAGTAATCCGAGAACCGACGCCGCGACATGCTCACCATTTTCGCCGCCCGCTCTATGTCCCAGGCTTCAGAGTATTCTTCTTCCATTAAACGAAGGAGCTGGCGAATGCGCATCCGCGGATCCGTTTTGCGCGGGTAATGGGCGGCCCGAACCAAAGTCACCATTATCTCCATGGCCTGCAACTGCAGGCTCAGCGGGCGGTAAACACCCTCGACCCCCTGCTGGCGAATGCCCTTTCGCCAGGCCGTCTCAATCCTCTGCAACAAGACCCCTGAAGGCACCAGAGGTTCCTTCAGTGCGGCGACGAGTTCCGACCAAACTGGACGACAGCTGGCCAGACATTCGGGGAAATTCGGATTCAGGCAAAGGATCAAAAGCGAGGCTGGAGAGGAATCCTGAAGCTGATGCACAGTTCCGGCCGGCACATAGGCGACCGAATCCGCAGCAAGGATCCGGGATGCCTGCCCTTCCTGCAAAAGACTCAGCTCCCCTTCCTTGACCAACAACAACTTATGAAACGAATCCGTACGCCGGCTCATACGGAAATCGGGATGATGGCGGCTCTCGGCAAACACCACCCCCCACTCCGGAATACGGACTGGAATCGGACGCTGTGTAAGGAAGGACATTAAAGCCTACCCAAAGTTATCACCTGTCTGGAGTCATGCGAAGCAC
>JBJHBN010000314.1:0-4123 GCA_050485505.1 Opitutales bacterium
GCTTCGATCCGCAGCTCCACGTCGACTGCGCCGCTCGAGGAATCAACCGTTACCACAGGATCCGCAGCACGCAGATCGCGGTAGCCATACTGCCGCAACTCATCGATTAGGTTATTCTTGCCGCTGTTCAAACCGGCCATAGAAAAGGGCCGGTAACGGTTCAATTGCAGAATAAAACCTCCTGGAAAGAAAAAGGCCTGGGCATCGTCGTCGGAAATGTGGGGGAGTCCGACAAATTCAATGCTTCGGTAGTAATGATAAACCCCGCGATCAATGTGCAGGCGGACCTGCTGGGCACGCCAACCCATTGGTAACTCCAGCCAGCTGCGGCCGTCCCAGTCGAGGCTAAGTTCTTCTCCGGAAGGGCTGATCATCTCCAAGCGATAACTGGGATCCCGGTAGCCATCACGCTCGACGCGGGAGTGTACCAGTAGGAGAATGTTCTCCAGCAGTTCGGGTGCGTAATAGGGGTCGACCTCATCCTCACCGACTTCCAGCAACGGTGCGATCCGCGAGAGAGCCCGGTTGCCGAACAGTCCGTAGCCGCTCACCCGAAAGCTGCGCTCGCCTTCATCTTCGGCGGGGGTTTCGGCAAACACGGGTAGACTGCTCGCCAACAATACTGCGCACAATACGACGACCGCAAATAATCGACGGGAAAGCAGGACTCGTAATCTATTCAACAAAAACATCAGCGGGTAAAGACACGCCAGCGAACGCCAACATTGTATTCATCAAAAACATCGTTCTCGCCAAAAATCGAGAAATCGTCAGTGAGGCGGTATTCGATGCGGTAGGTTTCACGACCGGATTCAGAGATGGCTCCCCCACTCCGGATATCGAGGTTACGGGTCCAGGATTCCTCCGTTCCCGTGAATAAATCACCGGCAAGACCACGCCCCAGGTAGAGCGCCAGACGCTGGCCCACCGCTCCGCCGGAAGCACCGATGTCGTCAGACGGCATAATACCAGCCGTCAGCATCAAGATAATCGATTCCTGTGCCAGTGGCGGGTTGCTGCTGAACTGGAGCTGAGGGTCATAGGCGGAGCCGCTGACATTCATGCGGATGGTGTAGCCCATGGTTTCCGCCTCACCACTGACATCAAGCTGTGGGTCATAGGGGTTGGCTGAGGCGAACCGGACTTCCCCCTGCTGCAGTCGAATGTTGCCAAAAGGAAAAATAACCACCCCAGTCGGCACGGTCAGTGCGCCATTTAAAAAAGGCTCTTCCAATGTGCCTAGAAGGCGCAAATCGCTGGAAAGTCGACCCCGGAAAAAGGGTGATTGAACCCGCAGAAAACGGTCTCCCCTAATATTGAGATCGAGTTCCCAATCCTTCACAAAATCAGCATCAATACTGAAAAATGGAGGACGCGCGGCCGCGGTCGCAACCCCTGGCCTCATTACGCCACGCAGATCCTGCAACACCAGGCTTTCGCGCAAATTCAAATCGCCACGTATGCGCGCTGGAGCCCCGGGCTCCTTAGACAAGCGCAGATCGGCATCGCCACGGATGATCAAATCCTGCTGGCGTACTATGGGTAAATTGTTGCCTTGCAGCTCCAGCTGCAGACCGGGATCCGTTAGATTACTGAGGTCCACGCTGCCGCTTAAGTTTAATGCGTGGCGCTCGATGTAGGCGCGAAAGTGGTCGATCTCCACCCGGGTTCCGTCAAAAACCACCCGTCCATTGATGTCGCGTAGGCCCGAACCGGTAGCCAAGGGCCGGGTGGAAGCGCCTCGCAACTCGACAAAGCCGCCGAGATTCCAGCCGGGCTCCAAACGCAGGTCCACGTCAATGGTCCCGGCAGGAACAATCAAGTCCGGAAGCAAGGGTGCTAGGGCCTCAATGCGAAAGCGCTCAGATTTCAAGCGGGCCTGGGTACGACTCCAATCAGGGAGAGTATGCTCCTCCCAGAGTGCCTGCCAATCCTCATTTCGCATCGGCATCTCGCCAGTGGCCCGAAAGCTGTCACCGAGGTATGAAAACTCAAGAGGATCCAAAAAAAGTCCATCGGGTCTGAGGCTTAGATTCAAATCAATGGAATCCAATTGAAAAGGCAATGCTTCGCCAAAACGGTCACTGCGGATGCGGTCAATGGCCACCTGTAGGCGACCTGTCGGTCGGTTAAAACGGCCTGCGAGCTCAAGATTGACCTGGGGATCGCTGAGCTCAAGACCTGTAAATCCTTCGACCATTCGAAGTAAAACCGGCCGGGACTGCAGTTTGAGGGCCAGATCCATGTCGCGATCCGAGACCACCCGTGCCCGCAATTGGTAATCTTCACTGGTGAGACGCAGGGGAAAATAACCACCTGCTTCGATGAAGGGTGCCGTTTGTCCACGCCAGTCAAAACTTGCAATGTGCATACCCTCGCTATCCATCCGGGTATCGATGTCGATACGAACACCTTGGTTATCCTCCAGAACATCCACCTTGACGAAGGCCTCAGCTCGTAGCTGGGCGGCAATCCAGTCCGAAGATTCGGAGTCAGGGCGCCAATCCAGCTCCACCCGGTTCAGTTCAAAAAGCGGCCACTCCTCGGGCAACCACTCCGCCCAGGTCTGGCTCTCAAAGTCGTCCAAAACAAGCTGCAGCCGCTCCGGCAAATCGCCACGACCACGACCTTCAGCCGCCAATGCCATGCCGCTGGCACCCAACAAGCGGAATCTTTCAAAGCCCCAGACCAGCACTTCCCCCATGGTCAGGTTCAAATCCACGGGATTTTCCAGCTTCAGAGGATCTCCTCCACGGGCTTCTATTTCAAAACTTCGTAAGCCCAAATGAAGCTCTGGCTCTGCCCAGTGCAAACCCAAATTCAGCCGCGAGTCGAGCGCATCGCTTTCCAACTTGAGGTCAACGATTGCCTCCTGTGCCTCGCCCCATTTGCCCTGGGCATCGAGGCTCCAAAGGCTCGATTCAGGAAAAGGCGTATCTCCGAGGCTCCACTGCTCGGCAGCTTCTTCCACAACGGTCGAGGCCTCCGTCTCAAGCAGGAAATCCAGGTCACGATGCCAAAGCTGCAACGAGGCCTCTGTCAGATTCCAGTTTCGACTTTCAAAATCCAAATCTGCACCCGCTGAAAATTGAGTCGCCTCACCCATGCTCAAGCGGATCGAATCCAGCTCCAGCCGCGGATACCGCAGCTGCCCTGACGCTTGTAGATTCCGAAGATCCCATTCCATGTAGCGGATCTGCTCGGCACTCAGCTCGAAGAAACTGCCCGGAAGCTCGGCGCCCCCAGTCCATGGATCGGTTTCGACACTAAAAAACAGCTCCCCATCAAGACCCGGTATTTCAAGCGCCGCCAGATGTGCATGCAGGTCAAAACGGAATGGATCGAGGAAAAGCCTTTGCTCGAAATCAAAACGAGTCTCCGCATCCAACTGAGCCTCCAGCCAAGGAGCGGAGACTTCCAAAGCCCGGAAATGCGCCCGCTCAGTGTCACCAAACAAATCGATATCCAGCAGAACCGGAATGCTGTGCTCTGCCTCTTCCCAAACGCCCTCGAGCTTTGCAATCGCCTGCCAGCGCTCATCCTGCCACTCAAACTGAAGGGTGCCTGACACCTCCCTGAGCTGGGGCAAACCGAAATCAGCACCGCTCAAGCCATCCAAAAGCCACTCTCCATCGCCAAACACCGGGATGCTGTCCGCTCGGCTAAATCGCAGCCCCCCGCTGGCACTCATGGGCCGGAGGTTAACCGTCCAAGCGAGGTCAAGGCGGTCGTCCCTGCGCTGCGGGCTCAAAGACAACTCAAGCGGTTCCGGATAGAAATGCGTTTCAGCCCTGAGCGTCCACGGTCCCTCAAGCGGACCGAACAGACGAGCGCGGATGTTAGCGACTGGATAAGAAAGCTCCAGATCCAACTCACCGTTCTTCCAAACAAGACTCGGCACTTCAATTCGGTTGCCTGCCGCATCAATCTGGGTGTTCTCGACCAATAAGTGCGGCACCCAACGCTGCAAAGTGGGCTGGAGCTCTTGCAGCAACTCGTAAATAGCCGTCACACCTGGTACGGGCTCGCCGCTGGACTCCCCATCGCCAATCGTCTGACGCCAAAAAACGTCCTTGATGTGCAGGGAAGGCTCCGCGGCAATGTCTACAGCCTCCCGCCATAC
>JBJHBN010000315.1:0-4111 GCA_050485505.1 Opitutales bacterium
CCATACCAACGCACTTCCCCAAGGCCCCGCTGTGCGTCGGGGGCCGCCGCACCTACGTAGCCGCTCTCGCCCCGAGTGCGGAAGCCAAACCAACGCACTTCCCAAGGCCCCGCTGTGCGTCGGGGGCCGTCGCACCTACGTAGCCGCGCTCGCCCCGAGTGCGGAAGCCAAATCAACGCACTTCCCCTTATTACAACTTTGCCAGAATTCCGTTCAGCGTTGCGCTCGGGCGCATCGCGGCTTCGGCTTTGACATCGTCGGGCTTGTAGTAGCCGCCGATATCCACCGGCTGCTTCTGCACGGCCAGCAACTCATCGGTGATCGTCTTCTCGTTGCTGGTCATTGCTTCCGCGATCGGGGCAAAGATGGCTTGAAGCTCGACGTCGTCGCTCTGCTCGGCCAGTGCCTGGGCCCAGTAAAGGCCAAGGTAGAAATGACTGCCACGGTTGTCGATGCTGCCCAGCTTGCGCCCAGGAGAACGATTGTTCTCGAGGAAAGCGCCAGTCGCAACGTCCAGTGCATCGGCAAGGACTTTGGCCTTTTTGTTATTAAAGGTCGAAGCAATGTGCTCGAGGCTGGGAACCAAGGCAAAAAATTCGCCCAAGCTATCCCAGCGCAGGTAGTTGTCGGCGACAAACTGCTGCACGTGCTTTGGCGCAGATCCACCGGCACCGGTTTCGAACAGACCGCCACCCTTCATCAAGGGGACGATCGAGAGCATCTTCGCACTTGTTCCGACTTCCAGAATCGGGAACAGGTCGGTCAGGTAGTCACGCAGCACATTGCCGGTGACAGAAATGGTGTCCTCACCCTTAACCAGACGCTCCAAAGTAAAACGGCAGGCATCGGCCGGAGCGAGGATCCGCAGGTCGAGACCACCCGTATCGTGTTCCTTCAGGTAGGTTTCGACCTTGGCAATGATCTGGGCATCGTGGGCACGGTTCTTGTCGAGCCAGAAGACCGCCGGCGTGTCCGAGGCGCGAGCCCGGTTGACGGCCAACTTGACCCAGTCACGGATCGAAGCATCTTTCGTCTGACAGGCGCGCCAGATGTCACCCGGCTCCACGGCTTGCTCGAGCAATACCTTGCCAGATGCATCCTTGATCCGGATCGAGCCCTTGCCCGGTGCTTCAAAAGTTTTGTTGTGTGAGCCGTATTCTTCCGCTGCCTTGGCCATCAGGCCCACATTCGGCACCGAACCCATCGTGCGCGGGTCGAGGGCACCGTTTTCTTTGCAGAAATCGACAACGGCACGGTAAACACCGGCATAGGAGCTGTCCGGGATGACAGCACGGGTATCGGCCATACCGCCCTTGGCGTCCCACATTTTGCCGCCATCACGAATCATCGGCGGCATCGAGGCGTCAATGATCACATCCGAAGGAACGTGTAGATTGGTGATGCCCTTATCGGAATTCACCATAGCCAGTTCCGGTCGCGCCGCATATACCGCCTTGATGTCCGCTTCGATCTCAGCCTTTTTGTCGGCAGGCAGCCTACTGAGCTTGGAAACGAGGTCGCCAAAGCCATTGTTAAAGTCAACACCCAGCTCCCTGAGCGTCGCCTCGTGCCTGGCGATCAAATCCTTAAAGAACACCTTCACGGTGTGGCCGAAGATAATCGGGTCCGAAACCTTCATCATCGTCGCCTTTAGGTGCAGGGAAAAAAGCACACCTTCCGCCTTTGCCTTGTCCATCTGTTCGGCAAGGAAGTCCTGCAATGCCGACACACTCATGCGGGTTGAATCCAACACCTCGCCATCGAGCAGCGGCACCGAATTCTTCAGCACCTGAGTGCTGCCATCTTCGGCAACAAACTCGATACTGGCTTCAGTCGCGGCAGAAAGCGTCAACGACTTCTCATGCGAGAAGAAATCGCCCTTGCCGTCCATACTGGCCACGGTCGTTTTCGAGTCCGGCTTCCATTCACCCATGCGGTGCGGGTGCTTCTTGGCAAACTCCTTAACGGCCCTCGGTGCGCGGCGGTCGGAATTACCCTCGCGAAGTACCGGATTTACCGCAGAACCCTTGACGCCATCGTAGCGTGCGCGGATGTCCTTCTCCTCTTCCGTCTGCGGATTGTCCGGATAGTCCGGCAGCTTGTAGCCCTGG
This sequence comes from Opitutales bacterium, assembly GCA_050485505.1. Lineage (GTDB taxonomy): Bacteria > Verrucomicrobiota > Verrucomicrobiia > Opitutales > Oceanipulchritudinaceae > JAFIGG01. The sequence goes on from JBJHBN010000315.1 coordinate 2,112, forward strand.
GACTGCAATTCAGCAATCGCCGCCCGCAACTGAGGCGTGGACGCGCTGATATTCGGCAGCTTGATAATGTTGGTCTCAGGGTATTGGGTCAGGCGGCCCAACTCGGCGAGGTGATCCTCGATCCGCTGGCCGTCTTCCAAGTAGTCCGGGAATTGGGACAAAATACGACCGGCAAGAGAAATGTCGCGGGTTTCGACCTCCACATCTGCATGCTTGGCAAATGCCTGCACGATGGGCAGGAATGAGTAAGTGGCGAGCATCGGCGCCTCGTCCGTCTTGGTGTAGATTATGGTCGGCTTAGACATGATAAACCCTTTGTTTGGCCCAACAGGGCTGAATGGCAACCCGTAAATTCAGTCGCCAGAACATTAAGTGTGGTTTTTGACCCCACAAACGTCAGAGTAACAACGCACGCCGAATAGCTACCACAAGCTCTTCGCTTTGAAAGGGTTTACACACCTGTCCGGCAAAACCGGCTGCCGAGTATTCCGCCGAGTGTTGTTCAGAGACGTGGGCAGAAACACAGAGCGCAGGCGGAGGCTCCACACCGGCTGCAATTGCTTTGTCGCGGATGGAACGGAGGAGTTCAGTGCCGCTGAGCTCCGGCATCGAATAATCCAACAACAGCAGGTCAAAGGCCCCCGGCTGCCAAAGTTCCAAGGCTTGTCGACCATGCTCTGCGGTCACGGTCTGGGCTCCCATGCGGCTCAACATTCCGGCAAGCAGTGCGCGATTCGTGCGGTTGTCATCCGCAATCAGAATCCTCAACCCCCTAAGACCAGCCGGGGCCGTTGAAGCCGGGCACACAGCGGTAGGAGCAGTCGCAGCCAAAGGCAGGCGAACGAAGGCTTTTGTTCCCGATCCCGGTCGACTTTGGAGGTGGATGTCTCCGTGCATCAGGTCAACCAGCCGCTTGACGATCGACAATCCCAAGCCAGTTCCCCCAGCAACGGAGCTCTCCCCTTGCTGGAAGTCGTTAAACACCGTTGCCAACACCGCTTCAGACATCCCTATTCCGCTGTCTTCCACCTCGATCTGGAGCTCACCATTGGGTAGGTCATGAGCCCGCAGGGAAACCGTTCCCTGTCGAGTGAACTTAACCGCATTGCTCAGCAAATTGTGTAGAACCTGCTCAAAACGCACCGGATCTCCCCTGCGCGATTGCAAGGGTTCGGTGAACTGAACAAGCAGTTTCAATCCCTTCGCCTCCGCAGCGATCCTATGCACAGCAACGGCCTGCTGAACCGATTCTGAAGGCTCAAAAACGACATCGTCAAACTGGAGTTTGCCCGCCTCAATCTTTGAGACGTCGAGAATGTCGTTGAGGATTCTCAGCAGGAGTTCTCCGGAGTGACGGATGGTCTCCAACATTTCACGCTCTTCCTGCCCCTCGGTGCGATTCTTCAGCAAATCCGCCATACCCAAAACGCCATTCAGCGGCGTGCGGATTTCGTGGCTCATATTGGCGAGGAACAGCGATTTGCTGCGGTTCGCCGCATCCGCCGCATCAGCAGCCTTTTTCAATGCCTGTTCCAGCGTTCGCCGCTCGCTGATATCCACGCACTGCAAAACCCAGCCCATAACCGGGTTCTTGCGGTCAAGAGGCTTCTCCAGGGGACTCAGCATCAAACTGAACAAGCGCTCGCCCAACTCCAGTGTTCGTGGACCGCTGGGCTTTCCCTGCACGAGCGCTCCTTCAATCCAATCACCGAAGTGGGGACAGGCCCTCAAATCGCTGCCTACGCACAAGTCGCCGTCAAAGGCGTGCTCCGCCTCCGCGTTGAGTGCCGCCACTTCGCCGTTGAGGTCAAACACAAGGACTGGATTTGAGGCGTTGGAAAACAAGGTCTCCTTGGCCACAGTGCGAATGTCAAAAGCCCGGTTGGTGAAAATCAGCCAGCCCAGCATGAGCAGGACCAGGGAGAACAGAAAAGGCGTGGGATCAAAGCCAAAAAAGGTCAGCCCAAAGAATACGTAGCCCAGGTTGCCTAGGACCGGAG
>JBJHBN010000316.1:0-4109 GCA_050485505.1 Opitutales bacterium
GTGGTGGGAAGCGCCGGAGTGCCCCACCGCACAAGCCATCTTGACGGAACGCTCGCCGCCGGCGGAAACATTGTGTTCCTCGACGCCCACGTCGCCTGGCGCCCGTTCAACGGCGACGACACCCAGCCCAGAATGCAGGTCCGGGCCAGCCCCTTGACCCACTTCTGGTGGTAAGCGAAAGCGAGCCTTGATTTGCAGAAGAGGGAATCCGATGAAACGGATTCCCTCTTTTGCTTTCAGGACAACGGTATTTTGACATGGCCATTGGCGGCCCTGGGACTACACTTTGTGGCTATGAAAACCACTCGTCTCGGAGCTTCCGGCCTCAAAGTTTCCCGCCTCTGCCTGGGCACCATGAACTTCGGCCCCCGCCGGTATTATGACTTTACCGGCATGGACCACGTCATCGGTGACAAGGCCAATGATCGGCGTATTGATCGCATTACTCTCAACGGTGATAGTAAGCTCGCATGGAACGAGGCGGCCATACGGCGCGTAATCGGCGGAAAGCGTTGGTTGATTCTCGGGCGGTTTGCCCGCAAAGAGATTCAGCGGCAATTCCGGTTCGGGCTCTTCCTTGGACTCCTCTTGACGCGCCAAGAATGGCCGGGATACAACTGACTCTGGTTTAGTCGCAGTCTTTTCTTCCGTTGGCTCGGGCTTCTCGACCGTGATGGATTGAACAACGGCGCCGGGCATTCTGAAGCGCGGGATGTCCCGCTTGTACACCTCCGGCTTGTAATTGTAGGTTTCGCCTTGGGGCTCGTTAAAGTCAGCCTCGGCTCGCCCTTCTTCGATGGAGTCGAGCACAACCACGGCGGCACTGGAGCCAACAAGGGTTATTAGAACGACGGCGTTGCCGAGTGGTGATTTGATAAATGATAGCATCTTATTGTTGGGTTAGGGAATGAGGAGCGTGGCCGGATCATTCACTTGGGATACGATGATCTGGAATGGATTCCTGATGCTGAGGTCGGCGCGTTCGCCGTTCGGCTTGCCGGTGATCGCGATGTAGGCGATGCTATCAGACTGCGGGGGAATGATGCCGGAGGCGTCCGCGATTGAGGGGAAATACAAATTCTGCCCGATCCTGACGGCCATCATCTGCGGCTGGTAGAAAATCGCCTCATCGGATTCATTCCGTAAGCTGATCTTGAAAGCAAGCGCGTCGTACTGGGGGAATCGATAGATGTCATCGATCCGGACATTGAAGTCTTGGTATTCCGTATTCAGGTTTGGCGGGGCAAGATGTTGGATCTCCTCATCCAACATCTTTGGGTATGCTTGGTTAATCAGGTGGTAGCTCTTGGCGCGATCCAGCAAATCAAGTAATACGCTCGGCGTGGTCTTATGTATGTTGGTGCGCTCGGCTCCGTAGCCTGCCGCCACCATCGCCGAATCACCGGAATCCACCAAGCGAACGGTCCGGTAAGGAATTTCATCCTCATGGTGATAGAAATTGAAGACGAAGGTCTGATTCTGAAAAACCACATTGAGCGCTCCCCTTGCGTTGGGCTCGGTCGCCCGAACGGAAAAGAAGTAGCGGCCATCAATGTAACTGAGCAGAACCGGCGCCTTGTTCTTGGCGCTACTGCTGACGTTGGCGCCATCAATCGATGAAAGCGGCCCCGGAAACGTAATCGTAGTCGGCGTGTTGCCAATCGGGATGTTGTAGACGGTTTGCGGATTGAGCGCATACTGCTTGATGACATCACGGTTATAGCGGTCTGCTTTCGCCAGTAGTATAGCTGGTGTCAGCAAGAGAAAGAAATGAATGAGGCGTAGATTCATGGTGCATTTACAGTAAGATTTTGTCCTCAAAAGATGTGACCGCTAACGGGAAGCGCTTGTTATCGAGCATGTTCGGGTTGCGGTGCAAAACGAGGGTGAGCGTAAATTCCGGGTCTTCGACAAAGGTCTTACCTTCAAAGGTTCCGGTACGGATCAATTGCCCTTTTACCTGAGCGAACACCTGTTCTTCTCGGGTTTCGAGAATCTTGATTTCAAAAATTTCCACCTTCTGGTGGATGTCTTTTTCCCGGAATTCCTTGGATGCTTGCGAATGCAAGTCGCGTGCGTGCTTCAAGGCTTCATTCAGAAAGAGCTTGTCGAGCAATTCAGGCATATCGAACCCGTTGGGATTCTGCGAGAACAGGGCGTAAGTCGCCCATAACGCCAGTTCTTCGTGAACGCGAGTCGCCTCCTGAAAGTCCAGCGTTGGCGTCACGGAAAAAGTTCCTGCGCCATCCATGACCACGATTCGCTCACGGGTGCGGTAGGCGTTGATAATGAAAAATGGTTGGATAACCACGAGGCCAAGTAAGAAAAGCGATACAAGAAACCACATGCGGGCCGCCCATGCGTTGTCCGTGAACAATTTCAGGGGATGAAACTGCTTCTGCGGTTGCCGCTTCGTCCCACGCTCCTGCGCCTTTACCGGGTCAGGTTGTGAGCAGTCTAGTGTTTCTGGATTTTCTGAACTCATACATCAATTACGGGTTTTGCGGCAGCGCCAAGGGCGAACAGTCTGGCCGCATGTTGGCTTCCCGTTGGATCACTCGGAGAAACGGGAAGCATGGGGTTGGTAGGCTCGGGCGGTGCTGGCAAAGCCGGTTGGCTTTCACTGTTCAGCGCAAGTTTTGCGTCTTGGTCAGCAGACGAATGATCTTGTCTGAATACGGGACCCAGTTCGGTTGATGAACCCCCGCCGTAAGTCGTTGGTGGCTCGCCCGTCGTGTATCCGCCAGAACCGCCAATACTGTCGTAGCTCGAAGCGGGCGCCGGAGCTGGACTACTGGGCGGTGACTCACTTTTCGGGGCTGGTTCACCCTGTCCTTTAAAGCCCATGCTGCCTCCCATGTAGGTCGCAAAGGCGGCAGCGCCGGTAACAGCCCCGGTAATTCCCTGCAATATGGCGCCGCTGGAGAATAGAATATACATGATGGTTGGCGTTGCCAGCGTGCCAATCACCAGTATCAGCGAAGCCATTATGCCCATCAGCAGGGAACCGAAACTCATCATGTAGAGCGCCGCTCCGGTGTCATTACCCGTAAAGGTTGAAGCGGTCGCAAAATCGTCAATGACGGCCATCGCTGCAAGATTCGTTATGGCAAAACCAATGGGCCATGCCATGACTGCCATGATGTTTGAAATCAGTTTTACCCCAATATTGCCCAGCGATGGAAAGACGAATAGAGAGAGTCCGATGGGCAGGAATAAAAAGCCAAACCACTTGAGGACATATTGAAGAATATAGAACGGGACCTGAAATAGTGCGGCCAGCGTTATGCCTATTTTGGCCAAGCCATAAACAACGGCTAGATACATCGAATTGACGATTCTATCGACTCCCCAACCTTCAGCCTCAGGGTCTTCCTGAATCGTATCAATTAAAGCTTCGCTAACGGCAAAAGGTTCACTGCCAAAGTCTTCATTTATCCATGCAGCGGCCTCGTTGAATCCTGAATCGAGCCCATCGAACCAGAAACGAACCGTTGCGATGAGGGCATTTAGGAAGAAACAAGTGAATATGGGCTTCACCATTGCCATCATGTCTGTATCGGTGTCTGATGCTCGTATCAGCCTAACAATGAGCCCAACTACGAGAATGAAGTAAGCCACAAACAACAGCGCTTCTTGAAGCTCAATGATCGAGCGCTGAAAGTCTTCAAGATAGATGTCTTCGAGAAAATTCATGGATAAATGAGTTGGGCCTATTGCCGTTCTTGGAGCCCTTGCAGATAATCTCCGGTTGTTTTCAGCGCTTCGTTCATTCCATCCTCCGCATCCTCCGAATCGGTCACGATGAAACGAACGCCGCCGTGTTCGGTCATTTGCTCTCGAATAAAGTCCCGGCGAAGTCGTTGGAGCTCGCGAATACGCTTGCCACTGGATTTACGAAGGTCGCCGAATGCCTGACGTTCCTCGCGGCTCTGGGGCTGCTCTGGCATCGAAAGAACCTTGCTCGGTCGGGTGACGGACCGGTCAGGTGACAGACCGGTCGGGGCAGACCCGCAGGCGTCAGGCGGCGCGGGTCAGCTCGCGGCCGAAGCGGCGCAGCCGCAGGGCGTTGAGAACCACGCTCACGCTGGAGAAGGCCATCGCCGCAC
>JBJHBN010000317.1:0-4098 GCA_050485505.1 Opitutales bacterium
GGACCTTTACTACTCATGGCGAAGTGCGGTTGCGGGATCCAATCGTGCAGCCTGCCAGGCAGGGGCGAGCCCTGATAGGATGCCGGTTGCGGTCGCCAGAGCCAGGGCTATGAGGACCAGATCAACTGAAAAAACAAAAGGGAAGTCAGGAAACATGTTTTCTATGAACTGGTTGAGACCAAAGGCCGCAATCAGACCTATCAGCCCACCGAGAAAACAGACGGCAACCGCCTCGATTAGGAACTGCCAGAGAATAGTTGATCGGCGCGCCCCCAGAGCTCGCCGTGTTCCGATCTCACGGGTGCGTTCCCGCACGCTGACGAAGGTAATGTTCATGATACCTATTGCGCCAACGAATAAAGCCAGACCTGTGATGAAAAAACCTGCGAGTGCAATACCGGATTTGATTGGGCCGAGTTGTTCCTCAAGCGCTTCCGACTGGTTAATTTCAAAGTTATTGTCTTCGCCCGGCATAAGGCGTCTGACACCGCGCATCATCCCCGTTAGCTCATCCCTGGCTGAGGCCAGGTTGACGTCTGGTTTTGCTTGGACCCGAATCGAAACGGACCAGCGGCCTGAATGAAATTTACGCAGGGTGGAGAGTGGCATTATCGCTTGTTGATCGAAACTCTGGGTACCCAGGAATGCACCTTGCCGAGCGAGAACCCCGATCACTGTAAATCGCATGCGGTTGATCGTTACCTGTTGGTCGACAGCGAATCCAACGCCTTCTGGAAAGAGTCCGTCTGCGACATCATAGCCGAGAACGACGACGTTGTGACCGCCTGCTTCCTCGGCACGGTTAAAAAAACGTCCGTTCAGCATCCGAGCAGTATTGATGAGGTCGAAATCCGCAGTCGTGCCGTTAATTGAAACGCCACCGACATTGGTTCCACCCCGTTCAACACCCCTGCGGGCGCCGATGGTTGGGACGGCTACCCGCAGCAAGGAGTCCGGATTTGCTTGAATCTGGCGATTCAGTTCCACGGCATAATCCACTTCAATACGAGGTCGGTTCCGGTAGAGAAACCACTCGTCGCCGACGTCTCGCCAGGGAAAGCGTTCAACGTAGAATATATCCTGACCGAGCATGTCCAGGCTGTCGTCGAAACCCTTGTCGATACCCTTGATCGCAGTTCCCATCAATGTGACGGCGACAATGCCAATGATCACACCCAGTGCGGTCAGCATCGAGCGCATTTTATGATTCCAGATCTGCTCGAAGGCGATCCGGATGTTTTCCTCAAACTCGCGTAGCAGTCGTCTCATCGCTTTCAATCAGACCGTCCTTAAGACGAATACAGCGCCGGGCATGGCGGGCAATTTCGTCCTCGTGGGTCACCAGCAAAATGGTTTGGCCGCTTTCGTAAAGGTTTTCAAACAGGCGCATAATCTCCTCGCCGGTGCGGGAATCGAGGTTCCCGGTAGGTTCATCCGCCAACAGGATCGAGGGCTCGTTGACCAGCGCACGGGCAATCGCCACCCGCTGGCGTTGTCCGCCGGACAGCTCATTGGGCCGGTGCTGAACGCGGTCGGCAAGGCCAACCTGCTCCAACGCCCTGAAGGCGCGATCTTCCCGTTCGTCGACGGACATTCCTGCATAGACCAAAGGCAGTTCAACATTGCGCAGAATACTGGCACGGGGCAGCAAATTGAAACTCTGAAAAATAAATCCAATCCGCTTGTTGCGCACGGAAGCCAGTGCGTTGTCTTCCATATCCGCAACATTTTCGCCGCTGAGAAAATAGCACCCGCTACTCGGCGAGTCGAGGCAGCCCAATATATTCATCAAGGTAGACTTACCGCTGCCGGATGGCCCCATGATGGCGACGTATTCATTCGGCTGAACCGTAATATTGATACCGCGGAGAGCCTTAACTTGCGTCATTCCAAGGTCATAGACTTTGGTGACTTCCTCGATGCGAATTACCGGCGAGGCCATGTGTCAGTTCCTTTCCCAAGGGCTGCGGGGTGCTTGGCTGACGTTGACCTCCGATTCGTGCCGAAGCTCACGGGTCAGCACCTGGTAGCTGCCAGTGACCACTGTTTCTCCTTCCTCCAGACCACCAATAATGGCAATGCGGTAGCGGTCGGCGATGCCCGTTTCCACTGGACGGAGGTAAGCGACGTCATCTTTAACCACAAATACCACCCTACGTTGACCTCCCCGGGCTCCCGGACGGCTGGGGCGACCATTGTCATGACCACTGGAGCCGACCGCTTCATTCACCTCGGAGGCTGGCCGCACTACCACTGCAAGAAGCGGGATGTGTAGCGTGTCGGTGAGTGTGTCGGTTTCGATTTCTGCCGTAGCGGTCATGCCCGGACGAATCTGCGGGCTGGGTTCGTCGAATTGGACCTTGACCGAGAAAGTTGTCAATTCCTCCTGGCTACGCGACGCTTCATTGGCGGCCGAGTGTGAGATTTCACTGACGGTTCCGCTGAATACACGGTTGGGAAGCGCATCCACTTCAATTGTCGCACGTTGGCCAACCTCCACGTGGACGATGTCGCTTTCGCTAACGTCGATCCGCACTTCCATGGAATCGAGATTGGCAACGGTCGCAACATGGGTTCCCTCATACTGCCCCGTGCCAACGACGCGATCGCCAACCTCTGCGTTGACACGTACAACCGTGCCATCAATGGGGGAGTAGGTTCGGGCTTTGCCGAGCAGATCCTGGGCTTCCTTGAGCTGCATTTCCTGACGTTCGATCTGGTGCAAAGATGATTCGTATGAGGCCCGACGGACGTCCAGCATGGTTCTAGCCTGATCAAGTTGTTCCTGAGAGGTAAAACCCCGTTCGAAGAGTTCTTCCGTGCGCCTGAGGTCCAGCTCTGCTTTGAGCATCTCGGCCCGGTTTTGGGCACTGCTGGAGCGTGCGGATGCCAAACCCGCTTTCTGCTGGTTGACCTGAGCCTCCAGAGTGTCAGGATTGACTGCCAGAATCAGGTCACCCCTCTGGACGCGGCTGCCGTCCCGGACCGGTAGTTCAAGGATTTCACCCGCCACTTCGGACGAAATACGCACCTGCAACTCAGGGTAAATGCGCCCGGTGCCAGTCACCGTACTGGTAACATCACCGCGACCCACCTGGGTTACGGTTACGTCAATGGTATCGCTACCCTTGCGGGTAAGACTGTATACAGCTACGACGAGGCCAGCGAGAACGACCGCCAGCAAGATCCGGCGCTTCAATTTACGGGATTTTTTCATTGAGGAGGGAGGTAAGGGCTAATCAATAATGATGCTGTGGCGTTCGGGTAGGGAAGCGGCCACCCGCTCCAGCTCAATTTCGGCTTGGATGCGGTTGAACCGGGTTTCGATGTAACGAACCTGGGCCTGGTCGAGTTCGTTTTGTGCTTCGAGCACTTCACGGAAAGTAGCCAGTCCGTTCTCATATTTCCCGAGTTCCTGCTCGTAGGCCGCTTCGCGCAGGTCCAACGTCAGTCGGGCAGCACGGACAGCTTCAGTGCGGGCATTGAAATTACGATATGCCCGACGGGTGTCCCTTAACAGAACTTGGCGAAGCTCCATCTGGCGCATTTCCTCGCGCTCAATCTGCTTTTCGGCCTGACGGAGGTCGGCCCGCTCGGCGCGGAAGCCCCAGGGCATATTGAATTCTAGACCGACGCTCCATTGATTACCGTCCCGGTCAAACGCGGATTCGTAGGCGCCTCTGGCGGTGGAGTCATCCAGCCCCAGATAAGCCCCGGCAAGCACCAGATCCAACTGGGGACGGGTCCGGTTACGGGCAGAAGTGCGGTCGTACTCAAACTGGCGGATAGTGGCCTCCTGGGCACGCAGGGAGGGGTTGCGCTCCAGAGCTGAACGCCAGACTTGATCGAAGTCCGGCATTTGCGGTGATTCTTCGGGAAGGGGAGAAACCGAAGGGAAATGGGCCGTGCCTTCGTCCAGACGATTGAGCATCTGGTAGATCACGTCGTAAGCATTCTCCAACGCCGCCTCTGATTCGATGATTTCCTCTTGGCGCTGTGCACGCGCGGCCTCGGCCTGCAGCACTTCAACCCGGGTGGCAAGGCCCAAACGTTGGCGTTCCTGAACCTCTTCGAGGAGACGTTCGGCGAGTTCAAGGC
>JBJHBN010000318.1:0-4096 GCA_050485505.1 Opitutales bacterium
CTGCACCAGCGCGCCATTGACCCGCTTGCCACCCCTTCGGTTGCGCCCGTCAATCACGTAGCCGATTTCCACATCGCCCGGCAGGCTGACCGCGAGCAGGTTGCCCAGTTCGTCGTAGCCGTAGGTTCGGTCGACGGTGACGGTCTGATCGAAAGTCCCTACCGCACTGGAACCTCCGGCAGTGGACAATGGAGCACCTGCTGGTTTGATGTCATCTCCTATGGCTGGACAGACGCCTTCACCAACGCCATCCTCTACGAAGCCCTCGCAACATTCGCGCGCAGTTTTAAAGACAGCTGTATGGAGGATTGGATACCTGAAATCGAAGACTGGGCCGCCCGTCTGAAAAAGGCCTACTATCCCACTTTCTACAATTCGGATTCCGGCTGGTTTGCCGGCTGGCGTTGCAAGGATGGAAAGCTGCACGACCATGCCTTCATTCATCCAAACGGCGCAGCAGTTGCCGCAGGTCTGGTCGACCCCGAAACGGGCAAACAAATCCTTTACAAGCTGTTGGACGAGATGCGCCGGGTGCAGCTCCCCAGCGCCCGCTACGGTCTGCCGGGCAACCTGCACCACATCCCGGATGAAGATTTATCGGACATCATTCAGGGCTACCCCATGGGCTTCTACCAGAACGGCGGCCGCACCCATTCGCAAACACGTCATTTCCTGCGTGGTCTATATGCTGCCGGGCTCACCGCCGAAGCCGATTCACTGCTGGAAGCCCTGTGTGAAGGCTTTGCCGAAGGGCTTGCCTTCGGCGGTTGCAACAGTGGCGTTGATTGGCGGTTCTGGGACGATCGCCCAGCTGGTTACGAAGGGTTGCTAACCGATCAATTTGGACTCCTTGCCGTGGCACTCGACCGCTATCAGGAGTAGCTCTTGCCCGCGTTCGCCGGTTTTCCATAAACCGGTCGGCGATTGGTCGAAGACTTCCTAAACTGCTGGACTGGGGTTCTTTCGAACTGTGACTATTCCCGCACAATCCATTCCACTTCCCTGTACACGCGAGAACATAGAGGACTTTCTCTCGACGCCTCAGGAGGGCAGCCTGCAAACCCTCAAGGACTTTCCAGGAAACATTCTCGTCCTCGGTGCAGGCGGTAAAATGGGCCTGCATCTCTGCCTCATGCTGCAAAAAGCTCTGAAGGCCTTGGGACGGGATGACACCGTCTATGCCGCCTCCCGCTTCCAAAGCCTAAACAGCACCGCAGCCTACACCGCGGCGGGTATAGAAACCATCGCTGGGGACTTCCGCGACAGCAGCTTTCGCAAATCCCTGCCTCGCTGCCCGACAGTCTTCTATCTGGTTGGTGCCAAATTTGGCACCAGCCACCAACCCGGACTGCTACAAGCGATCAACGTCGACCTCGCCGCCGATCTGGCGGCGGAATTCCGCGACTCGACCATCGTCGCCTTTTCCACTGGCTGCGTGTATTCGTTCGTCGGCCCGGAAAGCGGCGGTTCAACAGAAACCTCAGAAACCAAACCTATCGGCGACTACGCCCTCTCCTGCCTGGGCCGCGAACACCAGTTCATCGCGGCCTCAAAAAAATGGGGCACACCAGTGACCCTGATTCGCCTGAACTATGCGGTCGAATTCCGTTACGGGGTTTTGGTCGATATCGCCCAGAAGCTGCTTGCGGAAGAGGCCATCGACCTATCCACCGGTTACGTCAACCTCATCTGGCAAGCAGATGCGCTGAACCAGATCATTCAGTGCCTCCCTCTCGCCGAAAGCCCGGCCAGGCCCATAAACATCACCGGCCCGGGTGTGCTCAAAGTCGAAGACCTCGCACAGCGCTTCGCCAAACGCCTGGGTAAAAAGCCGGTGTTCAGCGGCCGGCCGGAAGCAACTGCCTGGTTGAGCAATGCCGCTGAATCTCACCGTCGCTTCGGCCTTCCCGAGGTCTCAGTCGACCAAATGATTGACTGGATCTCCGCCTGGCTCGCCCAGGGCGGGAGCACGCACGGCAAGCCAACCGGATTTGAAAAGCGCGACGGCAAATTCTAATTCCCCCACCCTTTCACAGCTATGAGCAAACCCCTACCACCTGAAAGTATTCAGCGAAAATTGCTGGGCGGCACTGCCATTCCCGCCCATCCGCTCGCACTCACTGAGGACCGTCGCTTCGACGAGAAATATCAGCGCGCATTGACCCGCTACTATGCCGAATCCGGTGCGGGCGGCATCGCTGTCGGCGTGCACAGCACCCAGTTTGAAATCCGCCTGCCCGAGATCGGTCTCTATCAGCCCGTGCTTGAACTCGCGGCAGAAACCCTCTCTGCAACTGAAGCCAAAACCGGCCAGGAACTGATCCGCGTCGCTGGCATTGCCGGCGGCACCGAACAAGCGATTAAAGAAGCCGAGCTGGCGGCCGGTCTCGGCTACCACATTGCTCTGGTCAGCCTCGCAGCCTTCAAAGAATCCAGCAACGCTGAGCTAATTGCGCATTTGGACGCTGTGTCGGACGTCATCCCTATCTTCGGTTTTTACCTTCAGCCAGCCGTCGGTGGGCGCAAACTCGACTACGATTTCTGGCGTGCGGCAGCGGAAATAGAAAACCTGCTGGCAATCAAAACAGCGCCCTTCAATCGCTACGACACCATCGACGTAGCCCGCGCTCTGGCAGATTCCGGCCGCGCCGATTCGATCGCCCTCTACACGGGCAACGACGACAATATCCTGCTCGACTTGTTGACTACTTATCAGTTCGCTGCGGACGGTCCTTCCGTGTCCTTCCGAGGCGGTTTATTGGGGCAATGGGCAGTCTGGACCCAACGCGCGGCACAAGACTTTGAGTTCATCAAAACCCTCAAAGCCGATGACCAACCAATCCCCCAGTGGTGGATGACGCGCGCCCAGCAGATGACCGACGTCAATGCAGCGCTATTCGATGTTGCCAACGGATTCCACGGCTGCATCCCCGGCATCCACGAAATCCTCCGCCGTCAGGGCCTGCTGCGCGGCCGTTGGACCCTGAATCCCAAAGAAGAGTTGTCTCCAGGCCAGATGGATCAAATTGATCGCGTCTACACCGCCTACCCGGATCTCAACGACGATGCTTTCGTACAGGCCAACCTCGACCGCTGGCTGAGCTAGTGGTGTGACCACTATTGGTGCCAGGCACCCCAAAAATGTAGCCGCTGCATTCCTCCCACGGACTAAATCGGATTTCAGTTGAGCTTAGTAGCAATCTGAAAATAGTTCGAAGGCATGAACTGGAAACGTTCCGAAGACCTTTTTCAACAAGCTCTTAAGCTGATGCCAGGTGGCGTCAATTCACCGGTGCGGGCTTTTCGCTCGGTTGGAGGAAATCCGTTTTTCACCGAGCGGGCGGAGGGCTGTTTGCTGACAACGGTGGATGGCCACCAGCTGATCGATTTTGTCGGCACCTGGGGTCCGGCAATCCACGGCCACAACCACCCGGGAATTCGCAGCAAGGTGGCGGAGGCGCTGGACAAAGGGACCAGTTTCGGCACGCCCAACCCGTATGAGATTGAATTGGCCCAAAGAGTAATCGACTGGGTTCCGTCGGTGGAAAAGGTTCGTCTCTGCAACAGCGGGACCGAAGCCACCATGAGCTGTATCCGCCTTGCCCGCGGAGCCACCAAGCGCTCCAAAATTATCAAGTTCGAAGGCTGCTACCACGGACACGTCGATTCACTGCTGGTGAAGGCCGGCTCCGGCGCACTGACACTGGGGCATCCGGACAGCGCGGGTATTCCCGCGGGCTTCGCGGCAGAAACGATTGTCCTGCCATACAATGACCTCGCTGCCGTGGAAGCTGCATTTAAAGCTAATCCGGAGCAAATAGCCGGCATTATCGTCGAACCCTACCCGGCCAACTGCGGACTGATCCTGCCCGATGCCGACTATCTCGAGGGTCTGCGCACGCTCTGCTCCCGGAATGGCAGTCTGCTGATTTTTGACGAAGTCATGACCGGATTCCGGCTGGCTCGCGGCGGTGTCCAGGAACTGACCGGCGTCACCCCGGACCTGACGGCCATGGGCAAAGTCATCGGCGGCGGCCTGCCGGTCGGCGCCCTGGGCGGTAAGGCAGAACTGATGGACCTGCTGGCTCCACTGGGG
>JBJHBN010000319.1:0-2565 GCA_050485505.1 Opitutales bacterium
GCTCCAAGTGGCGGATTCTTTTCTCAAGCCCAGTAATGCGCGTCCGCAGGCCGCTGAGCTCGTCTTGCCGGCTATCAACCCGAGACCGTTCTGATTCAATCTTTGCCAGTTCGGTACCCGCTTCATCCTGTCGGGTGCTCAGGCGTCCCAGCTCTTTGTCGATTCCCTCCTGGGTTTCCATTGCACTCTTAACGGCTGCCTCTGCACGCCTGATGATTCCATCGGCGGCTGGAAGATCCTCGAGGAGGTCAAGATCCTGCTGGATGGCGATGATCTCCTTTTTGAGCTTTTCTATGCGTTGAGGCCGATTGAACCCCTCGGACTCAACCTCCGTCAGCTCATCCAACTGCTCCTGGAGTCGCTGGCGCTCTACCTCAGCGCGCCCCTTGTGCTCCTCGAGCTGGTCGTCCGCGATCTCCTGCCGCTGAAACACCTCATCGAACCAGCGGTAACCCTCCTCGGACTGATCGAATAAACGCGCGAACGCGCCAATCGTCTCCAGCGTATCGGCGGACAGCGCCTGCCCGGGGCTTGCATGAATGAGGCGGGGTTCAACGGCTGCCAGCGGCTCAACCACCTCAGGCGGCAATTGCCGATGCAGTTGCCACTGGCGGTCACTGATCCGTTGCTGGATTCGGGTGAGCTCCGCATCCTTTTCACTGATGCCCTGCGTTAACCGCTGGCGTTGTTCCTCGGCAGCAGCGTCATTCTGAAGCGCCCCGAGTTGCTTTTCGTCGTTCCCTAGCTCCTCACGCAGGATTTCCTGTATTTCCTCCAACGCCACACCTGGATACCTGGCGAGCAAGGTTTGGCCGTTCTGGCAGATTTCGGTGAACTTCTCAAGTTCGCTCCGCTGCTGTTTGATAACGCCGGACTGCTCATTTCTCTGACCCTCCAGCTTTCTTATGTCATCATTCAGCCCCTTTACCAGGTCACCCTGTAGCTGAACCTGCTTGGCTATCAGCTGCCGTTGTTCACGGGCCTCTTCCTGGGCCTTGGCCAATCCCTCCCGAAAGGCGGCAAACTCACACTGCGCGTGTGCCTTTTCACGGTACTCCTTGAAAGCCTGCTGCAAGCGGTTGAAACGCGGTACCTCACCCTCCAAGGCGGTCAATCTGGCGTTCTCCTCCTTCAGTTCCTCATGGCGTTGCAGAAACTGATCAATGTCCAGATCCAGCGCATCGCTGGTGAATTTCTTGTCCGCCTCGATGATGCCCGCCACTGCCTCCGCCATGGCCCGGTCATCGGCACTCATTTCAAACAGGAGCAGAATCAGCGTTCTCAGCGACTCCACCTTGCGGTCATCCGCATCAGCCAGGGGCAGCACGGAATAGCGGATGGCATCCGCGGACATGAGCGCGCTGGCGTACAGGAGATTGCGGAGTCTTGCGGTATCCCGGGTAAAGACGACATCCCGTGAGCGCTTCTTGAGTCGATCCGAGAGCGAACTCAGGGACAGTTCCGGCACCGCACTGCCTATGGCATCCGGATCGTCCGAGGCATGCCAGAAAAGGGGCCTCAGTTGATCGTAGGCAACCGGCACGAAAATCCGCCCGTACCCCAGATTCTCGGCGCGGTGAAGAATCTGGCAATGCGTCCCCGCCGGGTTGCTCACTTCCATGATCAGAAAGCTGCGCGCACTTGGGAAATAATGCTGAAAGCTTTCCTCGTTGGTGTAGTACTGGTTCAACCGGGCATTGCGGAAACCGAACTTCCGTCGGCTTGCCTTGAAGCTGTTCTCGGGCAGGAGAAAAAGACGCAAGGCATTCAGCAAGCTGGATTTTCCCAGGTTGCCGCTGCCCAGCAACAAGGCATGCTCATGCACCGGCAATTCCACATAGCAGAAACCCGCTGAATCCACGACCACCAGACGCTTGATCCCAAAGAGAAACTGGCTGCTACTCATCCCGAGTCTCCAAAAACACTTCCTGCTCCATGAACCGACCAGTTTCCCGGAAGGCCCGGGCAAGCTCCGCAAAGCCCTGGCGTTCTGCCATATCTATGGCCTCACGAAAGGCTTCCGTGGAATCCGGCATCCGCCTAAAGGCTGTATGGTACCTATCCCACCCCTGCGGTTGCAGGTACACCGCCTTGTCACCCAGTCGGCGGCGAACCGAGCTGAACATGCCAAGCCCTCCCCGGTCGTAATCAAACGCGCACAGAACCGTCTCGTAAGCATTCAGCCAGTTCACGCACAGCTCCCGTGTCACCCTGTTCCCGCTGCCGAGAACCACATCGGTGTTCGCCAGGCTCAACGGCTCACCACGCAGCCTGGAAGCCAGATCAAGCATTTCATGCGGCCGAAAAAAGTTCTCCTCATTCTCCACCAAAAGCACGTTGGGCTTCGATACAAAGCCTTGAACATGCTTCCCTTCCGTCAAATACACGACGTCAGGCCGTTCATCTTGCAAATCGGCGTGATACACAAGCAGGAAAGCGGCTTCGGTGCGATGTCTGTGGGAGTCGCCGAGACGCGCTGCGGAGACACGGTCTAATGGCGTTTCGGCGGCTTCCTCCAAGCGCGTCCAAACCGCTGGATCCACGCATCGCACCAACCAGCTGCGG
>JBJHBN010000319.1:2575-4084 GCA_050485505.1 Opitutales bacterium
CAGCTGCGGCGTCCAACGGGCTGGGTTTCAAAATAGCGTCTATGCCGCCTGGCAATCTGCGGTGGCAGCCGCTTCAGGAACGCTTCAAAGTTTATGGGCTTTCCTTGGCCAATCTTCAAAAGATATTGATAAAGTTTCACAAATAAGTCTCATTCTATTTCTCAATATAATTATCGCGCCAACTGTGATCAACTTCTGGAATGATGGCCTCGCCTTTTTTTGCTTTTTCAATCAACCCTGGCTCCAGAAACCCAAGACCGTAGGCCACAGACAACCGGTCATAATCTTCTTTCGGCAAGCCTGGTGCTTCCAGATTTCCCGGTACAATGAGCGTTCTAGGCTCACACGCCAGCCATGTGTAGTTTGGAAATTTTCTTAGATCCTCGCGTAACCGCCCATAAAATCGCATGCGGCTACCACCGCCGCATAGGTAAAAAGGAATCCCTTTTAGCTGTCCCTTTGCCCAATGACCGTCGCGCCATGCCCGAGCTAGCGTTCTACCTCGAACTTGGTTTATCACCTCTTTATAATGAATCGCATCAGGATCATTCTCCTCCGTCTTGAAATCAACATCTACTCCTTTAAAATATCCGCCAACGTGCTCAGGGACTCTCTCAGCAAACCCTTGAATCTCAGAAGGTTCGGAAACGCTCTCCAAGAGCCGTTCTTCAGAAGGTGCGATAGACGCCAGCGTTTCTCTCCACCAATGAAGCCTGTCCAAATGCAGGTTCATAACTCCCTTGGGCTCAACCTTTGTCGTATAGAACGTAAAGTTATTCCTTCCATTTTCAGGTCGAATAAGGAAGACTGCGCTATCAACAGTGCCTGCTCCGACGTCAGCCATCAGGAACAGGTTCAGCTGGCTCGGGTCAAATTGGTCCGAAATGACGTATCCGTACACTTGGGCCGCAATCTCCGGTATCGCCCGAACCTCTAAGTCCTCTTTTTCGGTTGGCTCTGCGTTGTCCAAGAGTCCACTAGCTCGCTCTAACGCATCCTTTGCAGATTTCTCCGTCACAGCATCACCGGGACTGTTCGCTAGAAGCCAGGCGGCCCAACTGAACAGTTCGAATTCAGTTTGATTGGCTGCGTGATGGTCAGCAGGCAGGCCAAGGGTAAGTCCCCAAAGCAGGTGCATGCGCTCATACGTGTCCTGATGAATTTCCAGAAACCACCCCCGAGCACGCCGGATCACCAAAGCAAGGAAAGCAACCGCACGCACCCGCACGAGGGAATCATCCGGTCTATTCAGAAGGGTGAGCTTGAGATCGGTGTGCCGGAGCCTGCCGCTTGTTAGACTGAAGGCACCGTTGTCCTCGTACAAGCATGTCGGCAGCAGGTATTGGTTAATTCCTATACCCTTTCGAAACGGTACGGCATAGCCCTTATTCAGCACCTTGTCGCCAATCACGGCTTTCACGAATGAGGTACCGAAATCCAAGCCAAGCATGATTTCATGATCGTCCCACACGTGGTCCTTACCGCTTCGGCGTGGCTGCAATTCACGCC
>JBJHBN010000320.1:0-4075 GCA_050485505.1 Opitutales bacterium
CGCCTCGTCCGAGTAGCGATAAATTGGAGACCGAGGTTAAGACGGATGACCCTCGTCTACCTCTGACTCGAAAGGGTTGATGATGTGAACGCCATGGATTTTCTGGCCAGGGTTGAGATCTTCGGAGTAGAGGGTCTTGCAGCCAGCCTGCACTGCGGCAGCGAGAATCAGGCTGTCACAATGCGAGAGCTTAAAACGAAGGTGGATGCGTAGCGCTTCGAGGTAGCTGTCTATGGTCAGCGGGAGGACCTTCAGACGCATCCATTGGCTGAGCCACTCCTGCTCTTCGTGCCGGTTGAGATTTAGCTTTCTGGGGTGTCTCGCATTGACCGTGAATTCGTTGAGCACTTGGATCGAAATGCAAAGGTTTCGTTGCAGTAACAATTCACGGGCTATGCGGACTTTGCGGGACTGGGAGGCTGCTGTATCCGCTGCGTAGACCAGGATATTGGTGTCAACGAAGACGTTCGGCATAGATTTCATCCCTTGTTAAAGGTCGGGTTTCGGTTTTTATGGATTTGGTCCGCTTTTCGGCCTTCCGGTAGAGGGCTTGAAGCTCGGCAACCCGTTGGACCTCGGGGTCCACCTCTTGCGAACACTGCGAAGTAAGGAACTCACGGACCATGGCACTGACCGATGTCCCCCGCTTTGCCGCAGTGATGCGCGCCTGCTGATAGGTTTGCTCGTCGATTCTGACCGTGAGATTCATTGTCTTCATAAATGCACAGTTACTGTGCAAATGTGCAAAAGTCAATTCACTGGTCCCCTAAAAACGCCCGGGCCTCCGGGGATTTGAATTCGGGGACGGATTCGCATTGGTATTTTTTGATGAGGACTTTGATCCATTGGTCCCGGTTGGCGGGTCTTTTGGCATCGGGATCGTCGTAGAACTTTTCATAGAGATCCGGATCGTTGCACAAATCGATGTATTCGGAACCGCCGGGCGTGAAGGTCGAAAGGGCAAAAGGTTCGTCGAGCAATTCACCGAGCACTGTGTTGTAGAGCTCGCGGTCTGTCAGGTGGTCGGTGAAGCACAGATTGACATGGAATCGGGCCAGCAGTTCGACCAGAGCGTGCAGCTTTTCGGTCAGCGAGTGGTCGTCCAGTTCCGATTCCGGTGGCAGGTCTAGATGGGCACGGACTTCCGTCTTCATATCAATCCCCGTAACCGGAAAACCCTCGTGGGCCTCTTCGAATGCAAGCGAGTGTTCCAGAAAGGATAAATACAGCTCTGCCGGCGTTTCCGGGTGACGCCCGAACACGCCACCGCGTTTGCGGATAATATTCTCCAGTTCAACTATACGTTTTTCGATGTGCTCTTTATTCATGGATATATTAAGATTAGGTTAAGTAACGTAATAAAAAATAGTTAATACAGGTTTGGAAAGCAGAAAAATTACGAAGTTTTTGGTGGATGGATCGCTAAGGGAGGAATGTTGGGAAAGTGGAGTGATGGAATATTGGATTGTGGCCCGACCGGAGCGTGGACGCCCTCGTCCGCGTGTGTATTGTCTGAAATTTAGGGCAGCTTCGCCGAGGCTGCCGCGATTTAGCAACCGATCCCTATACCTCGGCCAATTCTGCAACCACACCCGTAGCGAAGAGCCGATAGGCCTTCGGAAAGCGATCGGATCCAAAGCCAACATTTCTTTCACCACAGAGAGCGCGAAGGTCGCGAAGGCTGGTTACGCGGCAGGGTGGGTTTGCAGGAACTTCGAACCACTGTCGTGTGTTCGCTACAATTGAACCAACTACCAGCAACCACGAACAAAGAACCAAAAAAACAACTATTTTCTCAATGAATGACCTCTGGGGAGAGCGGATCTGTCTATTGTTTCCTCGAATCCTGGGAACTGGATACAAGTCGGTGTTATGCGGGTGTAGTAATTGTTGATGGCGTAGTGAATCAAATCTGATTTGCTGGGTAAGTTAAGCTTCTTTTGAATGCGGTTGCGGTGAGTACGGACAGTGTGCTCGGAGATGCCGAGTAGGATTCCTGCGGTCGCGTTGTCAACGGCTGCGCCGAGTACCGATATTACCCGCTGTTCTGTCTTTGAGAGAAGAGATTGATCTCTGCGTGATTTCCGGACCAATGGAAGCAGGTTTTTGCTGTAATAGCGCTTTCCCCGGACTATTTCGCTCAAGGCTGCGTTAATGCTGTAAGGATCTTCGGTGTTCGCATCCAGCAGCCCGTCGAGCCGGTATTCGTCAACCAACCTCAATAGTCGATGATCCTTTCTTTCTGTTAGGAGCACGATCTGTTTTGGAAAAGGGCTCTCTGCCAGCATGGGGATATAGTCGAGACCATCCAAATCTTCTGTTCTGGCACCCACAATCGCGAGCTGAATGGGCAGTCTTGCACAGATTTCAAGAGCCGACCGAGCTTCTTGAGCGACATGTATTCGCGCTTTGGGGAAGATCTCCTGGATTTCCCTTCTTATCAATGCGGAATAGCAACGCTGGGATTTGAGAACGAGACACTGCATGGGAGTTGGTTGTGTTTCGTTTACATTTTTCGAACAAGAAGTGGATATGAATCCATTCTTTCAGTAAGATTTTTTCGTAAAATAAAAGCGAAAATCTGTTAAGTTGTTTATTATTAAGGAAAAGAGGATTTTTATGGGTAAGCCAAATTGCGTAAATATATACCTTGTTGTTGTTCTTTTAGGTGGCTGGAATTTTGGACGAAATGGAAAAACCTACCCCTGCACGATTTTTGATTGGCGGCGTTTCTATCGTTTTGATCGGCGTTCTGGTTCTGATTCTAACTCTGCGATGGCTGCCTGAGCCGGATCCGTCTTTTATTGAAAATCAGCGGAGTTCCGAACTGAAGAACCCGAGTGGGACGAAAACGGCAACCTCAGGCGATACAACGGCATGGACCTTGCCTACGACGCCATGAATCGACTTGTATCCGTGAGTGGCCCTGATATCGAAGCGCGCTTCACCTACGAATACCGCAACCGCGTCACCAGCCGCACCTTCAACGGTGAAACAACTTTTCTGATCTACGACGACTGGAACCTCATCGCCGAATACGATGCCAGCGGCAAATTGAAAGCCCGCTACGTTCACGGCCCGAGAATTGACGAAGTCATTCTCACCGTCAACGACCACGGCACCTTCTTCCACCACCACGACGCCCTCGGCAGCGTGACCCACCTGACGGATGTCGATGGGGTTGTCGTCGAGAGCTATCAATACGACGTTTACGGAAACGTAACTATGTTCGACGGTGAAGAAGCATTTCTCGAAAACTCAGCCATCGATAATCGCTTTCTCTTTACCGGCCGCGAATACCTTGCAGGGCTGGACCTCTATGATTACCGCAATCGCGTGTATTCAGCGGATTTGGGGCGGTTTGTGCAGACAGATCCGATTCGCTTTGATGCTGGGGATGTGAATATTTATCGGTATGTGTTTAACCGAATATTGTTTGGCACCGATCCGTATGGATTATTGATGGCTCAAATTACGGTATTTGTTGATCTCTCCACTCCAACGGGCCATACTTGGACGGAGATTACTTATAGTGATGGCTACACATATAATAGAGGAAATTATGCTTCTGGACTGAGAGATGATTCAGGGAGGCAATATCAACTAAGTCAGACTTGGGACATTACGGATGAATCAGCAGCAGCAGCTCACGCATATATTGAGGCGCAAAATGGACTCTATAGTTTCACTCAGAACAACTGCGTGGATGCATCACATGGTGCGCTGAATGCAGCTCAGATAAATACTCCTTCGACGTTCAGTTACTTTGGTATGAGTCCTTCGGTTCCGGCCTTGTTCGGTTATTGGCTGGATCCAGGGTTCTTTGATGAAGAATGAACTACCGATCCTCACGGGGAGTGGATTATAGAAGGAAATGTTTGTAATCAGAATGAATGGAGACCTAGCATATGAAAATATTGAAGTATTGTTGGTTTGTGTGCGTTTTCATGATTTATTTGTCTTTGTGTAATTCATCGATATTTGGTGAATCGAAAGATAGTGTCTTTTTGCAGCCGTCCTACGCTGCTGAAATTTCTATTGAGTCCCGGTTTGTTCGGGATCAGGATCTGATTCC
>JBJHBN010000321.1:0-4072 GCA_050485505.1 Opitutales bacterium
TTTGCCTTTACTCAATAAATTTTGCCATGTTTAGAAATATCTATAGAGAATGGTTTTCGAATGTGCCGAGAGACCTGATTGCTGGTTTGGTCGTTGCTCTGGCGCTGATTCCTGAGGCAATTGCGTTTTCGATCATTGCCGGGGTGGATCCTCAGGTTGGCTTGTATGCGTCTTTTTCAATGGCCGTTGTGATAGCTATTGCCGGGGGCCGTCCTGGAATGATTTCTGCCGCAACCGGGGCGATGGCATTGTTGATGTTAACGCTGGTGCGGGAACATGGGCTTGAATACTTGCTGGCGGCCACAGTTCTGACGGGACTCCTGCAGATGCTGTGCGGATTTATGCGCTTGGGCGAAGCGCTGAAATTTGTGTCCAAATCCGTAATGACTGGCTTCGTGAACGCCCTCGCGATTCTGATTTTTCTCGCCCAGTTGCCGGAGTTTGAAGGTCAGGGCCTGACTATGTACGCAATGGTTGCGGCCGGTCTGGGAATTATCTATATCCTGCCGCGCTTCCTGAAGGTTATTCCCTCGCCCTTGGTCTGCATTGTGGTATTAACAGCGGTTTCCATCTTTGCGGGAATGGACTTGCGCACAGTGGGAGACATGGGGCAATTGCCTTCGACCTTGCCGATGTTCCTTATTCCGGATATCCCATTGAATCTGGAAACCCTGTGGATCATTCTGCCCTACGCCATTCCCTTGACTGTTGTCGGTTTGTTGGAGTCATTGATGACGGCGCAGATCGTCGACGACCTCACGGATACGGACAGCAATAAAAATCGCGAGTGTGTAGGGCAGGGGGTTGCCAATACCGTGACTGGTTTCTTTGGCGGCATGGCTGGCTGTGCGATGATTGGCCAGACTGTGATTAATGTGAAGTCCGGTGGTAGAGGTCGTCTTTCGACCTTTGCAGCGGGAATTTTCCTGATTGCGATGATTGTGGTTCTTGGGGACTTGGTTGCGATGATCCCGATGGCAGCGCTTGTTGCGGTGATGATAATGGTCTCTATCGGTACTTTTAGTTGGAAGTCCATCAAAGACTTGCGCTCACACCCGAGGATGTCCAGTGCGATCATGGTAGTTACGGTTGTGACGGTTGTGCTTACACACAATCTGGCAATCGGCGTGGCAATGGGGGTGTTGATGAGTCTGTTCTCTTTTGCCCGCAAGGCTGCCGCACTGGTACGTGTTGGCACCCGGTTGGATGCTGAAGCGGACGAGCGGATTTACACCGTTGAGGGGAATCTTTTCTTTGTTTCGGCGGGCACTTTTGCCAAGGCCTTCAACTTTCGCGAAGTCGTTTCCAAGGTGACTATTGATGTGACAAGAGCCCATTTTTGGGATATTAGTTCCGTTACCGCTTTAGATAGAGTTGTGCTTAAATTCCGTCGCGACGGCGCCGAGGTTGAGGTTGTTGGCTTGAATGAAGCCAGCGCCACCCTCGTCCGGCGCGTAGGAGTTTATGACAAGTCTGGAGCGGCTGATGGCATGCCCCTTCACTAATACGAAAGTCTACCCATGAAAAAGATTCTTATTTGCACCGACGGTTCCATTTACGCGCAGAGTGTCTACGATCACAGTGTTTGGGCTGCCCGGCAGACGGGTGCTTCGGTCCATGTCCTGCACATGCTTAACCCACATCGGGAACGCGCGGAGTTTAGTAGCTTCACCGGAAACCTCGGGCCCAATACGGGCGAAGATCTGCTCGTCGAGCTGGTGGAATTGGAGGAGACTAAAAACCGTCTGGCCCGGGAGGAAGGGAAATTAATCATCGAGGGTGCCAAGGAGTATCTAAAATCGGTTGGCGTAAATGCCCCGACTGCTGAGCAGCAGCACGGCTCTCTGGTTGAAGCGGTTACCGAAATCGAACACGATTACGATCTGGTGGTAATCGGCAAACGCGGTAAAGCCGCTGATTTTGCCAAGGGGCACTTGGGTTCGAACTTGGAAAGGGTGATCCGCGGCACGAAAAAGCCGGTTCTGGTCACAGCTCGACGGTTTGAACCAATCGAACGCTGCCTGATCGCTTACGACGGAGGTCCGAGTGTGGAAAAGGCCATTCAATTCTTACAGGCGGAACCCCTGCTCAAAGGCGTTAAGCTCTTTCTGGTACGCGCCGGAACCATCGATTCGAAAGCGGAATGGTACCTTGGCGAGGCCGCCGATAAACTGCGCACAGCTGGTTACGAAGTGGAGAGCGAAGCTATCCCTGGTAACCCGGAGAAGGCAATTGCCGAAGCGGTCGAGCGGCACCACATCAACCTGTTGGTTATGGGTGCCTACGGCCATTCGCGTATCCGCCAACTGTTTGTTGGTAGCACAACGACCGCCATGGTAAGAACATGTAAGATTCCTGTGATAATGTTTACCTGATTGCCGACGGTGGTGGGGGGCTCGAAGAAGGATTCGGCTGGATGCAGCGATTCCTGCTGCATAGCGCGGAATGGAAGAGTGAGATGAATTTGGATTCCGCCCTCGGGACGAGCGCGGCTACGTTCCCAAATCAATCCCGTTCCGGCAATTCCTCGGGAAGTACGTCTTTGAGCATTTCCAGGGCCTGAATGGCGATAAGGGAGTACTGGGCGCTGCCGTTGGTGTTTACCCCGGGGGCGATGTCGATGGGATTGAGCACGTCCGGGCCTTCGATGCGTTGGGTCTGCACGCGTCCCGGGCCGCCGCTGTGGTCGCCGCCGGCGCGGCGTACCAGGTAGGCTATGGCGGCATCGGTGTAGGCTTTGTTGCCGGTCTTGTGGTAGACGTAGGCATTGAGGCGATCACCGCGACCGTAGCGGGCATCTTCACCTTCACTGTTGGTCTCCATGTCGCGGGCAACCACATCGGCTGGGGCGCGGTAGAGGCGGCAGTAGCGCAGCCAGAGTTCGTGCCAGGTTTCGTCGTCCAGCATCTGGTTTAGCTCGAAGATAAACTCAGCGCCGCCCATGATGGTGGCCAGGTTGTAGCTGCCGATGCGGTCGTCGAGCTGGTAAAGCTTGTGTGTTTTCGGATCGTAACCGACGAGCAGATTGCGGCCGGTGCGTAGGCCGTAAGGCATTTCTGCCAGACTGTGGACGCCGGCCAGGATCTTGTCCCGCCATTTGTCATCCCCCGTGCGTTCCCATTCGGTCATCCAGTTGGCGACCAGGGAGAACCAGTCCGGGCCGATGCGCACCCGTGCCGGGGCAATTTCGAGTTCGCGTTGGGTAATGGGCTGGGCAAGACGCATCGGATCGAGGTCGGCAATGGCCTTGTGGGCATTGGTCATGTTGCGCATGATGTCGCCCGTGCGCTCGTCGGTGGTCAGGTAATAGTAGTAGCGCCGCAGTCCTGAGGTGCTGATCCGGACCTCCTTGGCCCCGCAGCCCCAGTGGCGCACGCTGTGGCGGGTTCCGAGCAGGGCAAAGGGCCCCGAGTGATAGGTGTCCACTTCTCCGGTATGTCGGGTCATGGCCTCAGCCATGCGAAACAGGTCACCGCGTCCCGTGCGGATAAACGAATACCACAGCCACAAATCCGGGGCCAATTCCGAGTTGGCCCAGGCCATGCCACCGAGGTCGTAACGCCAGACATTGCGGCCGAAGTCAAAGGAGTGCATGAAATCGCCGTAGTCCCAGAACCCATACCAGCGGTGTTCTTCGATGGTGTTCTGATAAAAGTCGAGCAACGAATCCAAGCGGTTCTCAATGGCCTCCTTGAAGGGCGTATCGCGGCTGGGCAGGCTCCAGATGCCGAATGCACCGGCTGCGTGCAGGTATTCGGGGGTCGCGCTCAGCAGGGGTCGTGCGGCGCCGATCTGTGCCCGCTCTGCCAGTTCCTGCTTGGAGGGCACGGCATCGCTGACAAACAGCATCAATTCGCTGGTTCGAGCTACGCCGAGCGGTGTTGCGAAGCCGGGTTGGATGTCCTCATAGGCCGCCTGCAAACCGTGCGGGCGGGTGTCGTAGTGGCGCATGTCCATTTCCGGACCATCTGGCGACCAGAACCAGACGGTCAGTTGGGCTGAATCGGTGGTGGCATTGCGCACTTCAAGGGAAGCCGGGTGGGATTGCCAGAAATTCTTCAGGCTCACTGCC
>JBJHBN010000322.1:0-4070 GCA_050485505.1 Opitutales bacterium
GCCCTGACGGCACAGCAGCGGCAGAATCCAGCGCCTGAATGATCGTTCGCTGATCCTCCTCTGCCAGCGCCAACGCAGCCTGTTCGTAAGCAAGTTGATACCACGTCTGCTGAACCTGTAAGCGAACATCCAGCACCTTCACCCGATAGTCCTGAAGTACCTGCAACGCTTCGCTATGGGCGACATCACCGCGAAGTCGCAGCTTGCCGAACCAAGGAATGGATTGGCTGAGTTCGCTCTCAAAGGTCCGACTGTCATCACCTTTGAAAATTCCATCAACCATGTGGGAGAGTTGCGGATCCATGAGCGAAGAGACCTGCGGTACCTCCTGCGCGGCAGCCTCAAAAGCGGCGAAGTCAGCTCGTAGGCCTGGATTGTTGAGAAGGGCCGTCTCGATTGCGGTTTGAAGAGTAAGAGTACCCGTTGTTGGTAGAATCTGCCGGAAACTAACTTCATGTCCGGAATGACTAGAGCCAGTAACAAACGGAGGTCGGAGACTCTCGCGATCTGGAGTTCTTGGGGGATGAGCCGCGCAGGCCGACAATCCTGAGAAAAACCCAAAAAGGAGAAAGTATGAAATGTATCGCATAAAAAAATCCTGATCATGGTAGCGATTACCCTAAGTTGCATCGTGCATCTTATGGGTGGTGACAGGTCACCAGCGCTGGCAAAGGCTCATGGCCTCAGCTCATGATCAGGATCAAATAATCTGGACTGAATTCAATATGTGAAGAGGAGGCCGAGGAAGGGGGCTTCCGCGTGTGGGATGGCATTTTGGAGCATCCTCAATACCGGAAAAAACTGGAGTAAATGGAGCAATTGAGGCCTGCCCAGAAATAATGATGCGGACGTCAATTGAAGTTGTTAAAAATGGAAGGACGACTGTTGGAAAATCAGGTGCTGAGTTAACTTCCACCGGACAATCACATCCGTTGCTCTCCCCGCAAGGTGCTTTGTGTTCCGTTGGTTTTGGCGGAGGCTCATCATCCCGGCGTTCCAATGGGCAACATCCCTGGACACCTGCTGGAGAGGTTTGCCCCATCTCATCCGCTGGCACCCCTTCTCCGTGTAAGCACAATACACCACACTGACAATACGGGAGTTGCGCCGTTACAATCGAGACCAGAAATACCACCCCGACCAAAGAGGTCAGAAGGCGTTTCAGTGGAGAGAGATGGCGATTCAAATGCTTCATGCTGGCAACGGTGGTACATTCTGAAGGTTAAGTCAAGGAGATTTCCCGTTAGTCGTATCGCTTCACCGTCTTTACAGGTACTTGCTGATTTCGCGAATTTCCTCGATGACTTTCTTGGCGTTTCTCAAATCACCGACGGCCTGGGGGTCCATGCACTGCTCGATATGATCGCGGACGTAGAGATTCTTGGCGTTGCCAACGGCTTTGTGGACAGCGTGAAGCTGCTGAGCGGTGTCCAGGCAGGGCTTTCCATTTTCAATCATAGCAATAACTGATTCCAGGTGTCCAGCGGCACGACGCAGGCGTTTCAGGACGCTCTCATTATGTTTGTGTGGCTCGTTCATGTATTTTCTCCTTGACAGGTTGTATCCTATGGGGGGGGATAGGTTATCGCACCCGCAAATCACGCAGGTGAGTCAAGACCTTCCTCTTTCATCAAGGCGCAAATTTCCAAACCAGGAGACAACCAAAAAATGAAGCCATTTCCTTACATTTTCGCTACGGCGCTTCTTTCCACGGCATTAATTGGCTGCACTACGCAACATGATGATCACAGTTCGCCAGAGGCTCCAAATGGCGCGCATACTCATGCTGATGGCAGCACCCATGATTCGCACGATGGCCAGGATGCCGCCCACAATCACGGCCACTCCCATAGCGGCGAACTCGTGGCGATTGGCGAAGTGCCGATTTTCGACATCACCGTGGAGGCCAAGCGTGAAGGCGAAATTGTCGCAGGGCAGGAGGCTGTTATTTTCATTGATACCTCCGCCGCCGTTGAAGCGGTCCGTTTGTGGATCGGAGATGAGGAGGCTACAAATTCCATCCGCGTCAGAGCCGATGGCGGGCCAACCAGCTTCCATGCCCATACTATGGTGCCGGACCCTCTGATGGATGGATTCCAGCTTTGGGTCGAAGTTCAAAAAGCTGATGGAGAGCGGGCATCAGTTGCATTCGATTTGACCGCCACGGCAACAGACAATCACAGCCATGGCGGAGAGTCTCACTCACACGACGGCGATGCAGAGCATGATCATTCCCACGACGGTCACAGCCACGATCACGGGGACCATGACCATTCCCACTAAGGGCCTGATTCGGCTTCTCTTCCTTCCTCTGCCCCTCTTACTTTTCTTCACGGGAGGCTGTGTGCGTTACACTCCCAGTCCGGTGGTGGAGGAAGAGGTGCTCGCTCAATTTGCCGAGCGGTCTCTTTCTGCGCCGGGACTTCTGGATTTCGCGAAGAGAGTTACCGACCAGTCACTCGCCGAAGAATTTTCATTCGATCCCCTTGATGGGCTCTCCCTCGCCGAGGCGGAGATAGCGCTGCTCTATCTGAGTCCTGAACTTGCGGTCGAAAGGGCACGATATGGGATCACGGAGGCGGTGAAATCAACAGCGGGACGCTTGGACGATCCCGTGATTTCCTTGGAGGCATCGAGGCTCCTGGAAAATGCTCCGTCTGCTGCCAACCCGTGGGATACCCGCGTTGGACTTGGGTTTGTCCTGCCCGTTTCGGGAAGGCTTGGAGTCGAAAAGGAGCTGGCTGCCGCTGGAGCGATGGAAGCTAAAGCCCAGTACCTTCTGAAACAACAAGAAATGCTTCAAAATTTTCGTCGCCTTTGGCTGGAGTATTCCGAAGTTGCTGAGTCGAGGACGTTACTGAATTCCTACCTGGATGATCTTCGGGAAATTAACAGCCTGGCGGATCGCCTCGCGGAGCAAGACGTCATTCCGCGGGCAGAGGCCAGGCTTTTGCGCATCGAGCACCTAGAACGAGAAGCAGAACGCCAGTTGCTTGACTCCCGTTACATTGTTATGCGCGGGCAACTTCTACATTCAATGGGGGTTTCCGCCTCGACGGAAGTGGAGCTTCTCCCCACGTTGGAATCACCTGGCATTTCTGATATTAACGAAAGGGATGTGATTGAATGGCATCCTGAACTTGCAATGATGCGTAACAAACATGCCGTTGCCGAACAGGCTTTTCGCCTCGAAGTCCGCCGCCAGTATCCTGATCTGACGGTAGGTCCTTACGGCGCGGAGGATGATGGGAATTGGCGGCTCGGATTGGGGGTATCTCTGCCAATCGCTCTATGGAACAGGAACGCGCGAGGGTTGGCTGAGGCGGAGGCTATCCGCGACGCCGCTCGGGCAGAGTATGAAGCCGCCCTGCTGACTCACTTTGCTGAAATGGATCAGCTTCGAATGGAGGTTGATGCCAGTGAAGACAGGCTTCGCTTCCTCGGCGAAGATATTCTTCCCGTTGTTGCCGAGCAAATTAAGGACACACGGCGATTGGCCGAACTTGGTATTGTTGACGTTTTACTTATTCGCGAAGCCCTTTCAATGAATTACGAAATCCGAAGACGGCTTCTGACATCTATCCGTGAATCAGCAGAGTTGCGATGGACCCTTTCGGGCTACCTCGCTCCGTCTTCTGAGATCCCAACTATTGAGAATGAGTCCGACGAATGAAGATTGCCCGACACCTCCTTCCGTGCCTTTGCGCTGCGATGATTTTTCTAATCGCCTGTGAACAATCCCGTGAGCAACCAGCGCAGATTCATGATGAACCGGAGGCAACCACAAACCGAATTGATATCCCGCTCTCTGTCCGTCAGAATCTGGGGATTACCTTCGCCACGGTGGAGCGCCGCGCTGTTGCTGACACGGTGCGTTATCCCGGCGTCTTCGAATTGAAATCCACAGCACGACATCAGTATGTCGCTCCGGCTGCGGGGAGGGTGGAAGTACTCGTAGAGGATTATCAGGTAGTGGAGCCCGGCACCCTGCTCTTTCGCGTTCACTCTCCTGCCTGGGTCCGGATCAAGGCCGCGATGAATGAAGCGCATCTCACTGCCGATGCCATGCG
>JBJHBN010000323.1:0-4065 GCA_050485505.1 Opitutales bacterium
CTCCCATTGCCGCGCTGTGCGCCGGGGGCCGTCGCACCTACGTAACCGCGGTCGTCCCGAACGCGGAAGCCAAGCCAACGCATTCCTATTTACGCGCTGTGCGCCGGGGGCCGTCGCACCTACTCAATTACAATTTTATTCCCTAAAAATCGAATCCGGTCGGTGCCGCCGTCGGGGCGTTCGACAGTCAGGCTGCCGTCCTCATTCAGGCGGGCATGCAGTTGGCCTGCGTCGGCACGATCCTTCGATGGCCAGAGGACAGCAAAGATCATTTGATCCGCTTTTTCATCGACTGTGTTAGCCTGAAAGTGGGCCTGGTCGAGGGCTGGTTCGCGCAGGTAAACTTGCTCCTCTATGAAGCGCATGTCTTTGTATAAGGGATCCACGTCGATAGGAAACCCGGTCCAAGCCTTCATTTTCAGGTCATTGTCACGCGCAATCAGCTTGCCAAACAGATAAACACCTCGTCGCTCAATTGTGACCGAGCCATCTGCTTCCTGGAAATTGATAGGGTCCCTGGCGTGCAGCAACCAATCAATCCTACCCGGATTGCGCTGAACAACATGGTCTCTGACAACGAAGTAGCGGTCATCGACAAACAGGATGTCCCGGTGCACCTTTTCAAGTTCATCACTCCTCGGTTGCATGGTATTGAATGCCACGGTCGCATCTCCGGTTGTCCAAACATAGCGATCGCCAGTTTCAAAGCGAATAATCTCGCCTGTGGACCCGAGGTCCTGAACCTCCTGGCCACGCCGATTGATCAAGATATTATTCTTTGAATACGTGTGGCGCGTATAGTACTTGTGCATATGCGAGCGGTGGTATTCGCGGTAACCGGAATTGATTGCCAGTTGTTCACCAAATGCATTGATGATAAATGAATTCTGGTCGGCATGACTGTGACTAAACGAGCCGTATTTACTGCTTTTGAAGGCCAGCTGTATATCGTTCTGCGGATCGTCCATGTCGCTCCGCATCGCTACCCAACCGATGCCGCGGAAATGACGGGACTGCGGGATTTCGGATAATGAGGAAGGTTCAGGCCGAGGCATTGCCGACGCCTGAAATTCACGAATCCAGTATTCGGTGGCCGTTGGATACAGACGATAAAGACGCTCCATACCCATATCCGTTGGAAGTGGCCGCGGGTCTGAATAAAATTCAGCGTAGCGCTGATAATATCCTTTACCGGTCACACGCGCCAAATGCTCCAGAAAATGCTTCACGCCGGGTTCCATATTGAACTGACCAGCATTGGAAAGGTCACCAAAACCAGTTGTCGGATAATGGTTGACGAAATAAACCATAAAATCGCCAGTATTCTGCCAGAAGGGCAAGTTGTATGCAATCGGATCGCCAATGCTCAACAGTGCATCCTGAAAAATCGCGTGCTCATAAACACCCCGCCAATAGGCAACACCTTCTGCCCAGCCACCGTCATCTCCGCCCCAGGGCGTAAATACGTCCCGGTACCAGCGATAAACGTAGTCCCACCACTCCTGCGCTTCGGGAATGTCGTCCCAAAGGGCCAATGCCGCTACACCAGTCATCGGCATGAAGCGTACGGCATGGCTCGCTGGCCGCCTTTCGACAGAATTGCGAATCAGTTCTCCGACTCCGCGATCAACGATATTCTCAAAATTGGTGCGGCCACGCTCCCGCAGGTGATTGACAACGATTTCCCGCTCGGAGGACGTCAGCTCGTCCCTAAGCTGATCATAAATTGCCGGGAGTTTGCGGAACAAACGGAAGTGAGCCTCGTCGTTGTAGTAAACACCCGTCGGACCATGTGGATCCCATTGACTTGCTTCCAGCAGAAAGGTTTTCGCTTTTTCAAGATAAGGTTCCTCGCCAGTCACGAGCCAAATTAAGGTCGCCGCTTCTGCGACGCCCGTCACCTGACCAGTAAGATCCTGCATCGCCCGCCAAAGATTCACCATTTCTCGTGTTCTCTTGCGGGGATCCGGGTCGCCATAAGGCTCAGGCTCCGCGGGGAAAGGCCAGTCCATCCAATGAGCGTCAAAGTCTTCACGGATGCGCTCAAAATACACTGAACCTTCTTCAAGGGTACTGAACTCGAGAAATGCATCCCGATGCTCCGGCAGCACCCAGGTTCGCGGTGCATTTTCAGGAACGTGTTGGCTCATTGCGACAGCCTGAAGGCTGCCAACAAGAGCAATAACACTGCCCAGGAGTAAGGATTTATTAAGGGTTGAATACATCATAAATCGGGGTTGGAGTGATCATTGTCTATTAAATTTCCGGCAGAATGGAATGGCTAATTTGCCAGCGACCCTCCCGTGGGTGCTCAAACACCCAGCAGCCTGCATTTTGCTCAATTGCTTTCCACAAAACTGGAGTCGATTCAGCGTTACCGGTTGACACAAATGCCGCGAGCGTCACTGCTTCAGCACCTACCGCCTGGCGACCCAGAGGCGTCAAGTGAAAGGGTCCCTGCAAGTGGCTACGCCGAACCTCCTCGGAGAGGCGCTCATCCCAGCCATTTACGAAATTGCCCAAAACCGGCTGGAAGATCGAGAATCGTCCATCCTTCGCAACCGCCATTTGAGCCAGTTCCGTCGTCTGCTTGCTCAATTGTTCAGGATGTTCAGCGGCGAGAGCATAACCGCCGAGGGTCAATTCACCGGCCTGATAGCTATCTACCCAATGAAACTGAAACAGCCAGTCGCGCTTCCACCATACGTAGCTTTCGACGACTGCCAAAAGCTGATCAACCTTGTCTCCCAAAGCATAGCTACAGGCAAAGTGATCGGAGTCAATCTCCAGCGGCAGGGTGTAGTGTCGACCATGCACGCGATTGTCAGACCCAGCCTTCAGGGTCAGCCCACCATCCACAGAATAATAACCGGCAACTTTTCCATAGAATTCATCCTGATGTCCGATCTGAAAGCCAACACCACTGCGGTATGCGAGCTTGCCCCATTTCCAAGGGCCGAATTTCGCCATATTCACTGGCGTGATCTCACATCCGGCATTGAGGATTTCAACCTCTCCTCCGGTCGCACGGAAGATCAGGCCCGCTTTGGCCTGAGGGCGCACATAATCGCTCTTCTCCGCTGGCAATGGCTCTTCCGGATCGTTCCAGAATGCGTGCTCCGGAGGCAGCAGGAGCGTCACAAAAGCTTTGGCCGCCCAGTAAACCGAACCCGCGCAGCTGTATTTTTCAGCGATTTCCGGAAAAACATCGGTCCAGCCAATTCCGAGTGCACCCTGCTCCTGATAAACAGCTTTATTCAAAAAGAAATCTAAATTTCGGGTACAAAGCCGGCGGGCACAGCCGTTCGACATGGGACTCACATTCAACAAGCAGGCCAAAGAAAATGGTGCACTGGCGTTGAAGCGGTAAGTAATCGAACGACCAAATGCCGGATGTTCCCCGTTTGCGGAAAACACGTATTGATACTCACCCAGGAACTCCTTTGCCCAGCCAATCCAGCGCTGACTTCTTTCAGGTTGGTCCGCTCCAAATAAATGAGTCCACAGCAAGCCATAGAAATGAAAGGCGTAAGCATTGTAATGATCGTAGCTTTGATTCATGCCATCCATAAACCAGCCACCACCTCGGTACATGGTCTCCATTTCATCAAACCAGTAATCAATCGACTGCTGATCCGATCTGCGTGCCATGCCAATCTTCTTTAGAAATTCAAGGGCAAGGACTCCAAAAAACATGTGATTGTTCCAGTGATGCCCAGTACCTCTATTTGAAGCAACCCAACGCCCAACCTGATGTTGCTCGGCCTTACTCAAGGGTAGCCATAAGTCACGTTCAGCCATCACCAGAGCACAAACCAGTAGCCCGATCTCAACTCCGTTTTGATGATAGTTGGTATTTGGCCCCCAATAGTTTTCGGACTGGGGATCGGTCCCGATGACCAGAGCCTGGCGAAACCATTCGGCAAGCTTTGCCTTCAATTCCAAATCAAGCCCCTCTTCTGCGGATTGCATCCACAAAGCAGCGAGCAGGCATGGCCTTGCAAACGCCTCCAGCCGATCCGCGTTGGCATCGTGGTCACTTTTATTACCCCGCAAGGGAATCTC
>JBJHBN010000324.1:0-4061 GCA_050485505.1 Opitutales bacterium
GCTTGAACCTGTATCGCTACGTTTTCAACAACCCACTTAGGTGGACGGATCCCACAGGGTTGAGTGCGTATGATCCTAACCAACGCTCATTAGCCGAACTTCAGATGCGTCAGCAAGGGACCTCGAATCAAATTGTTGTGAGAAATGTTCATGATTCTTTTGGCGATTGCGCTGGAACGTATTTCGCGTCAGGCGTTGCCTCAGCTTATGGGTTGGGATACGCAGCTGGAGCCGCCGCTTATTATGGAGGCTCTGCATTGATCAGTGCTGCTGCTACGGGTGGCAGGAACTTAATCCAAGCAGCCAACAGGAGTGTATCGTATTTAAGGTCAGCTGAAGGTCAGACCCAAGTTTATGGAACGTCGATCCGAGTTCGGACTGCGGCCTCAGAAAATGCTGTCGTAGCTTCAGCTGCGGGTGGGGTCGTGTACGGTTCAGTGTGGGACCATGATACCTCCGCTGCCGGCGAAGTCGGAAGCTCTGGGGGGATTTTCAGCGTTGCAAGTTCTTTTGGCACTGGTCTGAGAAACATGGTAGAGGGTGGACTTAATTTGATTAAAGGGTTGTTTGAATGAAGAAGTGCAATGAAAGTTTCGAATCATGGATTTTATCACAAGTTTGAGCATCTTTGAATGGATTGTTAGCTGTTTTCTGCTATGTGTTTCTTTTGTAAGTTTCCGTTGGGCTAATCGATGGATTGGGGTCCGTCACAAGTTCCCGAGATTTGTGATTGTTGGGTTTCTGTACATTTGGATGGGTATATTCGTGGAATATATTGGAGGCGTGAAAGTCCTTTTAGCCGAAGGTTGGGTTGCCGAGGCTAACCATATGGAGATCGATATCACGGTCAGGTTCTTTTCATCGGGAATTATTT
The DNA here is from genome assembly GCA_050485505.1 of Opitutales bacterium. Classification (GTDB taxonomy): domain Bacteria; phylum Verrucomicrobiota; class Verrucomicrobiia; order Opitutales; family Oceanipulchritudinaceae; genus JAFIGG01. The sequence continues at coordinate 875 of JBJHBN010000324.1, forward strand.
GTGTGGTTTTGCCTTATCTTGGAGATAGATTGTATCAGTATATTCAATTGAGAATTCGTGGTGCTGATCCTGCTGAAGATAAATAAAACGAACCGGTAAAGTCCCCTCTTCCTCTTCACCGGCCGCGAATATCTCGCGGAGCTGGATCTATATGATTACCGTAATCGGGTGTATTCAGCAGAATTTGAACCCTTGTATCTATGGAATGCCGTTTAATCCCGCCGAGTCCCTGTGGATACCGGAGCCGAAGGAGGAATCGATATGCAATAACCGTCTTTATCTTCGCTTGGTCGGGGGTTTTAATGGAGCTCTTTGGGGGTGTGAGGTTTGGGCGTATGATTTTTTCGGCAGGAATTTTGTTTGTTCTGGTTCCCTATATTGGAGATAAGGTCTGGCATAGAGCCTTCCAAAGGGGGCAAATGTGAATATAAATATTTTCTCTGCGTTCCCTGCGAGCTCTGCGTGAGTTCTGTCCGATCTTCACCGAAATGACTGTCGTCATTCCGCTCATTTCAATGACTTCCACCCGACCTACGAGGTATTCGGAGGTCTGGCGGGATAGATCTGGGGAGGCCTTCCCAAAATCAAAAACTGCGCAGGTTGGTTTCGGCTGAAATATGCGAATAAAATTGGAAGATTTCAAGTTGTTTGGCCTCCCTGTCACCGCCCCTATTGTGGTGAATTGGCGGCTGTACTAGGCCGCTTTTTATTGTAAGGATTTATGAGTAAGTAAGTTAAAGAACTTAAATGTATGTAGGGATCTGGGGCGAGCTCTGACCCCGGTGACTGAATTTGGACAGGATGAACAGGATAGGGGAGCGGATGTCCAACGAATTTTTGGACAGGATCAAGACGGATGTCCTGGGATTCGATGCCGATCCCGAGTTCCGATAGGGATTCCGAATTGAGAAATTTATGAATATCCAATGAGGAGTGCACTATACGTGCGTGAACCTCATTATACTGCTTTCGGAGAATGGTTGCCGGGCATCCGTAAGATCCTGTCAAAAAGTCAGCCGGGTATTGGCGGCGGGGCATCCGTTTAATCCTGTCTGGAAATTAACGGGGCCTTCGAGTTCGCACGGAGGCTTATGCTCGGCACTGGAACTCGCGTAGAGGCCGCAGAGCTATACCTATGTGTTGAACAATCCTACGAAAAGCTATCGCGCTTTCGCTACAAACCTGAGGCGAAGAGTGTCGTTTGTCCGCTGTGTGGCAGCTTGCTCAGGCGCCTTCGTTGAACAATTTGCTGAACAGTTCGTTGTTCCAGAGTTGCTCGGGGTCGCCTTGTTGTTCGATGCGGCCTTGTTCCATGAGGATGACCCAGTTGGCGAGGCGGATGGTGGAGAAGCGGTGGGCGATGATGATCACGGTGCGGCCCTTGGAGAAATGGGCGAGGGCTTGTTGGATGTGCTCTTCGCTGTCGCGGTCGAGGGCGGAGGTGGCTTCGTCGAGGACCAGGATGGGAGCGTTTTTGAGGAAAGCGCGGGCGAGGGCGAGGCGCTGGCGCTGGCCGCCGGATAGGAGCACGGCGTTTTCGCCGACCTGGGTGTCGTAGCCTTGGTCCAGGCCCTGAATAAAGTCATCGGCAAAGGCCGCCTTGGCAGCGGCGACGACCTCCTCGCGCGAGGCTTCGGGGCGGGCGAGGGCGATGTTTTCGGCGACGGTTGCATTGAATAACACCGGTTGTTGGGGTACGAAGGCGATGCGGTCGCGCAGGGCCGCCTTGCGGACGGCGCTGACGGAGGTGCCGTCAACGAGGATCTGTCCGCTTTGGGCGTCGTAATAACGCAGCAAGAGCTTCACCAGGGTGGACTTGCCCGAACCGCTGTGGCCGACGATGGCGCAGATGGTGCCTGGGTTCAGTTCCAGGTTGACCCCGTTGAGGGCGGGGATTTCGCCGCCGTAGCTGAAGTGGACGTCCTTGAATTGGATGTGGCCAGTGGCTGCACCAAATTCGAGGGGCGCGGGCGGATCGCTCATTTGCTCGGGCTCTTGCAGCACGGCTTCAATCCGCTCAAAGGCCCCGGTCACGCGCTGCACGCCGTTGACCATTTTGACGATCTTCTTCACGGCATCCACGGTGAAGTAGAGGGCGGCGCCGAGGGAGGCGAAGGTCGAGAAGTCGATCTGCTTCTGGTAAGAGTAGACAAAGGCCAGGGAAATCATGCTCACCGCAATGAACTCCATCAGCGGCTGAGTGAGATGGTCGTATTTGGCCATTTTCATGGCGAAGCGGTTGTAGAAACGCAGTTCCTTGTCGAAGCGCTCCTGTTCCGCTTTTTGGCGATTGAAGGCGCGGACCTCATACAATCCCCGCAGGTTTTCGGCCATGACCTCGGTGAGGCGGCCCAGGGTCGATTGCAGATCCCGGCTGCGGCGTCGCAGTCGATCGCCGATGATTCGGATAGGAACTGCCATCAAGGGTGCAAGAATGATCAACAGCAGGATGAAACCCACCTCTTGCTGACTGATAGAGAGAAAGATCAGGAAGCCAAACCCGGCCATGAAGGTGAAGGGTTGCGAGAATCCTTCCTTGGAAACTGTCCGTACGGCCTCCTGAATCTGCAAGGTATCGCCGACCAGTTTTGCCATCAGGTCGCCGGACTGGCGACGTTCGAACCAGGCGACTGGAAGGGTTTGAATGCGCCGAAACAGCTCCTGACGGATGCGTTGAAGGATGTTTTGGGAAACCCACTGCAACAGGTATTGGTTTCCATAAAAGGCCAGACCACGAATCAGAAAAATGACAGGCAGCGCTGAAGCGATGAGAAACAGGTAGGGTAGGGAGTAGGAGGCGTCGGCGTCTTCGAAGATTCGGCGAAAGACTGTTTGCACGAAAAACGGCACCCCAAATCCGCTGCTGAGGCCGGCGACCATTCCGCAGAGAACACCCAGGATCAAGATTCGTTTGTTCTCACCGGCTAGCCTCCGGTAGCGCCGCAGGGTTTCTTTCAGGATCGGATTGGAATCAAGCATAAGGATCGGAATGGGCGTCGCCACGGTGTTTAAAGCGTTTGTGCAGCCACAGGTATTGCTCGGGCGCCTCGCGAATGCAATCCGCTACCAGACGGTTTATCTCGGCCCCTTCCGCCTCCGGATCGCTGCCATCAAATTGCTCAGAGACCGGGCCAAAGCGAACCCGGTAACGCCCATTCGCTTGCCTGACGGAGAAGAAGGGTAGCAC
>JBJHBN010000325.1:0-4059 GCA_050485505.1 Opitutales bacterium
TTCGCACACCGTCAGGGCTTCCACCAGACTCCCTTTGCCGAGGAGGTTCTTTATCCCGTCGAGAAAGGGCTCCGTCCGGATTTGCCCCTTGTGGAGAAAAAGAAGGCGCTCAACAAAGATGATGAAGCCAAACAGACTGACAGCAAACAACAGCCAGGTTACGGGTCCTCCCTTTTCGAGGAGAGAGTATTCTAGGTAAACATCCATCATGGTATCGCAAAAGGCTCTGTGTTTAATCGACGGGCAGCCAGATGGCTCCCAGGAAACTGATGGGCGACCAAGCCTCGGTAGAGGCGCCTGGCGCCAGCGGTATCGTCCTGACTTTCCAAGTGCTCAGCCAAGGCAATCAGGCCACGACCAACCCAATAGCGCCCGCTCACACCGAGCGTCCCATAGTGTTCCGAATCTGGCCGCAGATAGCGCTCCGCCAACAACCACAGAGTCGCCGCCCGGGCTCCGAGCTGGCCACGGATCTGATAGACGGTCGCTGCTTTGTAGACGGCCTCCGCGCGGAGGTCTGAAGGCGCCGAGTTCAACAGCATCAGGCGCTCGTAGGCCACCAGCGCATCCTCCAGCCGATCCGGATCCTGACTGGCCTGCGCCAGAAGGCAATCCGCTCGGCTCATCTCTGCCCGGTAACGCTCCGGGTGATCAGGGTGGGAGCGAATCAAGCGGTCGTAAACAATCAGAGCGGTGCCAAAATCATTCAATCGACGCAAAAGATCTCCCTGCTTTAAGCGCGCATAAAAAACCAGCCCATGATTCGGATAGTCATCCACCAGACGCTCCAAAAGCTGAACCGCCTCCCGCAATTGCGACTGAATCCCCCGCCCTTCGGCATGGATCGCTGCTTCCCAGAGGGCGATTGGGGCGTAACGGCTATCCGGAAACAGGTTCACCAGCTGAATGAGCGATTGCTGCGCATCCACCAAAGCGTCGTCCCTCGCCGATTGCCGAGCCTCGACAAGAAAAGACAGGATAGCAGGTCCGGATCCCTCAAACTCTTCGCGCAATTGGGCAAATACAGACTGAGCCTGGGACGCATCCCCGAGCGCATACCACGCCTCCCCGATCAGCATAAGGGTATGGCTGATAACCCCATCGCGCAGATCACCTTCAAGCTGGGTGTAGTTTCCATCGTCGTCCCGCAACCGAGCCAGCAAAGTTTGGGATTGCTCTAAAGCGGACTCGGGAGCGCCGGTGTCCAGAGTCAAGCGCGCGCGCAACCAGGCCAGCCGAACCGACAGCTCTATTTCGCCGACAACAACCATCCCTGAATCGGACAACAACGCCTCAAGGCGCTCTAGCGCCCTCCCCACGGCATCCCCGGCCTTGAACGCATCCATCAAGTTCCATTCAGCCCTCCAGCGCGTGCCCGCATCCAGGCGCTGCGCGGAGTCCACATTGTCAAGGATCGCAGTCGCCCGGTCCAAGCGTCCGGCTTCTATTTCAGACTGAACCTGCTGATACAGAGCTCGACCGATGAGCTCAGGATCCCGCAACTCTTGCAGGACGCTGCTGTAGGCATCCGAAGCGCTGATAAAGTCTCCATTCAAATAATAGCAATCTGCCATCAGAAGCCCCAGTTGGGCACGGCGCGCACCCTCTGGAATCCGCTGACGGAGGCGGTTCAAATAGCCGGCAGCGGTCCGGTAACGGGGAGGCTCCCTTTCCCACGACAACTGCGCCAACAGGCGTAAAGCCTCCACCGCCAGCGGCGAATCCGGATAATTCTGCAACAGCGCCTGAGCATCCGTTTCCGCTTCGGCGACGGCGCCCCCGGCAGCCGCAAGAGTGGCCCTCAGGGCCAGCATCTGCTGCTGCAGAGGATGAGGCCTGGGAGAATCCAGCCACTCACTCAAAGCCTCCAGGAAGCGAGCCCGCGGATTGCCATCGGTGGACCCTTGCGCCAGCAAAAACAGAGCCGCCTCAAGCGTATAAAGGTCTGCCGATGTATCCGAAATAAGCTGCGTCAGTGCCAGTCGTCCGCGCCCGCTGTGCTCACCGGCGATCATTCCAAGCAAAAATAAAAACTGCGGACGCAGCCCCGAGCGGGTGAGTCCGGGCATCTGTAGTTGGCGGTCAATCAACTGCAACGCCTCCTCCATCCGGCCATGCTGCGCCAGACCTATAGCCAGCAAACGTGCGGCTTCAAAGCCACCAAGCTCGCCTTGCAAATGCCGGGCGGTCTCCCTCAAGCCGCCCAAAGTCGCCTCGCTCGGCGGGCCAGCCCGTAGTTCCTGACGAAATCGTGTAATCTCAAAATTGGCCCGCAGCACAGCGGAGCCAGCAAGTTGCTCGGCCCGCTGAAACCAGTCCGAGGCGACATCAAGGTTTCGGTCCGCCTGATAATTAAGGGCACGAAATAATGCATACCATGCACGCTCATCGCGATCGAGTTGATCAGAATCGATCGCAGCCAATAATTCCAGCATTCGTGAACGCTGGTTCTGACTGAATGCAATGGCTGCCTCAATCAGGCGGAGGCTATCATTGTCCGGCAACGGATAGGCACGCAAAGCAGCCCCTGCCCGACTCATATTTCCGAGCGCGACCCAGGCCCGCAAACGGATCAGCCAGACAGACTCCAATACCGAATCCGCCCAATAACCACGGTCCGAAGCTTCTGGCAACAGCTCGAGAGCAAAGCCTGGAAAGCCACTGGCAAGCGCCGATTCCGCAGCCTCAATTCGCAGGCGATCACGCGCCCACTCCAGGCTGTCCACCGGCATATCGACCAAGGGCACAGCGCCCGCGCTCGAAGCCTGAGCAACTACCACGCCGGAAAACGCAGGCAGACAAAACCATGCGGCCAAGAGGATTACTAGAACGGGATTTCGCATCAGCGCTTAAAGCCCCCCATCTTTCGCGACACCTGCGCCAAGGCAAGAGAAAGTCTCTGTCCGAATTTCAGATGTTCTGGTTATTTGACAATCTCCAGCCCGACTGCCAGCCTACGCCCCCATGCTAGCAGCTAATGCGGACACTTTCGACACCATCCCCGAAGCAATCGACGCCATTGCGGCAGGCGAACTGGTGATCGTCACCGATGATGAGGACCGGGAAAATGAGGGTGATCTCGTTTTAGCCGGGACCCTCGCCACACCGGAAAAGATCAACATGATGATCCGCCACGCACGCGGCCTTATCTGTGCTCCCACGACAGAACCGCAACTCAAGCGCCTTGGCATCAATCCAATGGTTGCCAATAACCGCGAATCCCATAGCACCGATTTCACCGTCAGCGTCGACGCCGCAGAAGGCATTACAACCGGCATTTCTGCCGCCGACCGCTGTCACACAATTCAACTCCTCGCCAACCCCCAGTCCACTGCCGACCTGCTGGTACAGCCGGGGCACATATTCCCGCTGCGCGCCCGCCCCGGCGGCGTTCTGCAGCGCGCCGGCCACACCGAGGCCGCCGTGGACCTCACCGCCCTTGCAGGCCTGCCGCCAACCAGTGTCATCTGCGAAATCCTCAACGAAGACGGCACCATGGCACGGCTACCTGAATTGATCGAGTTCCGCAAAGCTCACGGTCTGAAGATGGTCTCGATCAAACAGCTGATTGAATACCGTCACAGCCGGGAGAAACTGGTTGAGAAAGTGGGCCAGCAAAGGCTCGAGAATGAATTGGGCAGCTTCGATCTGCACATTTTTCGCTCCATTCTGGACAACCGCATACACTTCGCACTGACCCTGGGTGAATTGGGGCCACAACCAACACTGGTCCGCGTGCAGTCCGAGAACGTGCTGGCAGATGTCTTTCATTTCCTACCCAAAACCACTGGTGTGAGTTCACTCGACGCCGGCCTTACGCGAATCGCCAAAGACGGCCACGGAGTCTTCGTTTACATCACCCGTCCCTGCGGTGGACTCGACCTGAAGAGTAAAGTGCCGGGTGAAACCGCCCAGTGCGAGGTCGAGGTCAACTCCAGCAGTGATTTCCGCAGCTATGGTCTGGGGGCACAAATTCTCACGGAGCTGGGACTCAAGCAGATTCGCCTGCTCTCCTCCTCTCACCGTCGCCACATTGCGCTGGATGGATATGGGCTGGAA
>JBJHBN010000326.1:0-4043 GCA_050485505.1 Opitutales bacterium
GCGCTACCTACGCAAGGGCATCCGGGTGATCACGCTCCCCGACCTTCAGGCGCATGCCGAAAAGCGTTCGATCAATCCGCCGCAAGACCGCTTTCTTCAGCGTTCCTGGATGGTTTACCAATGGTTGGCTGCGGAATCGTTTGATCTGGTGCATTTCCAGGACTGGGGTGCCAACGGCTTTTATGCGATTCGCGCCCAGCGCACGGGTCTAGCTTTCACCAATACCCGCTTGGCGGTTACAGTGCACTCACCCTCGGAATGGCTCCGCCAAGGGATGCGCGAATGGCCGGAGGATACCCTCGCCCACCTGCGCCTGAATTACGCGGAGCGCTACTGCATCGAACACGCCGGCGCGACACTTTTCCCCAGCTCCCATATGCGCGACTGGTGCCGAAGCGAAGGCTGGTTCATCCCCGAAACCCACTGGGTTCTGCCCTGCCCTTATGTCCGCAACCCTGTCAAGCCTGGCGACCCATCCATTGATACCTCACACCTGATTTTCTTCGGCCGCCTCGAAGCGCGCAAGGGTCTGGACCTGTTCCTCTCCGCCCTCAAACGCGTTCTGGATCAAACACCTCACGGCATTGAACAAGTTTCCTTTCTTGGCAAAAACGGCCAACTTAAAGGTGAACTCAGCAGCAACAAGATTCACGCCCTCCAACTGCAATCACCCGGTATCAAATTCCATATACATACTGATCTTGACGCCAGCGCCGCGCTGCAATACCTTCGGGAATCCCGGGGCATCGTCTGGATGCCTTCCCGCATTGACAACTGCCCATATACGGTCATCGAATGCATCGAAAACAAGGTCCCATTTTTCGCCGCAGCCACCGGCGGTGTTCCGGAGCTGGTTGAGCCCTCGCGCACATTCCCTTTAAACGCCGAAGGAATCAGAAAAAGCATTGCCCTGCGAAAGGAGGCTGCAGACCAAGCCTCCCACCCCTATTCTGCTCAATCCGCGAACACCCGATGGCTCGACTGGCACGCACAATTGAATCCGGCTGCATCCTTCATCAACACGGTTGCTATCGATGATCTACCTTGGGTCAGCGTATGTGTTCCCTATTACAATCAACCGGAATTTCTCTCACATACGCTCGGAGCTCTCAAGAAGTGTGATTACCCTAACCTCGAAGTCATTGTAATCAACGACGGATCGAACGATCCGAAAGCTGCCGTGGCCTGGGACAAGATGGTCAGGCGCTACGAGCAACTCGATTGGACTTTCTATGAACTCAAGATCAACCAAGGTCTTGGCGCAGCACGCAATGTAGCCGCCAGCAAAGCGACAGGTGATTACCTGATTTTCAACGACTCCGACAACAGCGCCTTTCCACAAATGATCGAACGCTTTGTCCGTGCTATGGAGCATTCCGGTGCCGACTGTCTGACCTGCGGCTTCATCCGCCACCACGGCAAAGGAGATCCACTGCTGACGCCTGCCCCTGGAAAGGTGATCCGACCTCTCGGCGATTTCACCCTGCTCGGCCTGCTCGACAACGTTTACGGCGATGCCAACTTCTGCATCCGCCGGGAAACCTTTGAGGCGATTGGCGGTTTTTGCGAGGATCGAGACACGGCAGCCCACGACTGGGAACTTCTCCTCCGCCTATCCCTGGAAGGCTACGATGTCGATGTCATCCCCACCGAACTCTACTGGTATCGCCACCTTCCCAACTCCATGATGCGTCAAGCCGACCGCTACCAAAGCCACCTGATCGCCGTGCAATCCTGGCTCGACAAACAGAGCTCCCCTGCCAGCCGCCAGCTCCTGACCCGGCTCACGATTCCTCTCTTTCTAGAGCACCAGCACCTGTACAAATCCTGGTCCCGCCTCCCCAAGTTCCTCCAACGCTGGCAGCGCAAACGACGCCGAGGACTGAAGACCCACTGGTGGCGGTTTTGGAGCTAGGGCGCGTCTGGAAATTGATGGGAAGCACACCACGTGGCGGGTGCGCGAAAGCTCCTCGCAGTAGGATCTGGCTGGATTATTCCCCGATTCGCTCTAGTAAATGCGCCGTGGTGGCAGGCATGCGCAAACTCATTCTCTATATCCAGAAATTACTCAAAAATCCGCAAATTGCCCTTGCATCGTGATACAATTGCTATCGCTGTTTCGCTACAACCTTTCACCATCTCCACGTTAAACGAACCAATCCGGCAATCTATCGGAACATCTCCCGGTAATGTCGGTACCAGTCGCTGTTCCAGACGCCGGCGGGGTCCCTGCGTTCCTTTTCCGCAAGCATATCTGAAAAATTAGGGTGGGCGGATTCGATCTGGGAACGGCTGGCGTGCCGATGGTAAGTGAGGTAATAGGATCCGCCCTCTGCCAATGCCCGGTCGATGAGGCGACGGAAATCGGCAGCTGCACGGGCCTTGCCCTCGCGGTCGTGGCGCACATTGAGGTTGAAAATAATACAGGCGTAACGCTGACGGGCCCAAGGGAGAAAGCTTTCTTTATCCGGCTCGATCCAACGAACAACCCCGTAAACAAGATCCGTTTTATGCTCCCGCATGTCGGCTCGAACATTGTCGAAAAATGAGCGCAGCCGATCGCGGGGAACATATAGCTCCGTGATCACAAGAGATTGAGAAACACTGGTGCCCATGGCCTCCGCAATCACTTCATGATAATCCGGCAAATAGGTGCTCATCTGCTGGCGATCACTGTCATAAATCCGCCCATCCGTTGTCAGGTAATAATCCACATAAGTGCGAAACGCCCGGGCTTTATCCACATGCGCCAGAGTTATCAACTGTTTCCATTGTTCGACTGATAAACCTGCCTGCTCATGTTCAACCGCAGTGCTCACTACATCCTGATTGGTCGGTCGGTAAACCGAAAAAACGCCCTCACGGAGGAATCCTTCGGACTCCGTTGCTGTGGAAAATTGAAAATCCCCATACAGACAGCCTTCAGCAATTTTCTGCTCAACCAGCTCCGGAATGTCGTCCAAATTTTCGAGACGAACCTCACGTCGCAGCTGCAGCCTTCTCATCAACCGCATACGCAGAGAGGTCACTACTCCAAAAAGTCCATACCCACCCATAACCAGCGAAAACCAATCTGGATTCACACCGCGCGAACATTGAATCTCATCACCGGCGAAAGTCAGCAGGGTAAAGGATTCAATATCCTGGACAAAGGGTGACAGTTGCAAACCGCGGCCATGGATATTCGCCGCCATCGCACCACCCAGCGTGAGTGCATCTGCTCCTGTTTGTTTCTGGACGATACACCAGGGTGACAATTCCCCGGATTGACGCTCATCAAGTTCCCGCATGAGCTTCGGCCAAACCACCCCGGGATCCGCTTCGACAACGCCTGCACTTGAATCCAAATCGCCCACCGCGTTGACACCGGTTGTATCGAAGTGAACCGTCCCGGAACCGAAAGCCTGCGCTCCCATTGAGTGGCGTCCACCGGCAAGACTGATGCCTCGCGAATCCTTCAAAGCTTGTCGCAGCAGCCGTCTCAAATCCGCCCGGTTCGCAGGCCTTACAATTCGGTCAACCTGAGTCGGTGTCAGCCGTGAATGAACATCATTCACCACCACCGATTCATCTCTGGGCCAGCACGCCGGCAACACAAAGGGAAAACAACAGATCGGAAGAGCGCGAAGAAATCGTCGCCTGGGCCACAAAGTTGACATAAATGAGATGTCACCCAAACCCGTTTAAACCCAGCTTAGCAAGCTCATTCATTGTCAACGCGCATTTCAAATATTTAATTTCCAGACGCGACCTCGTGGTATGACCAATAGGGACAATCGAATTCAGGCTCGTATTGCGCACACATTGGCAGGAAATTCTATTTCTTTGCTTCTATACATTGGTCGAGGCCTTACTCGGGGGCAGCTTAATGTATGCCTGGGGCAGCCTACAGCAGGATGCGGTTCGCGGGGTTCTGATTAAGATTCCCGCGATCGACGACGCGCTGGTGAACAGTGTTAAAACGGCCTTACAGACGGATGGATTGATGGCTGTGATTACCGGCCCCACAGGGGGTGTTCCCTATAAAATATATGCCGCCATGG
>JBJHBN010000327.1:0-4034 GCA_050485505.1 Opitutales bacterium
GGTCAGGCGTTCGAGGGATTCGACCAGCGGTTTTTGGCCCAATTTGAGTTGTTTCACGCGACGTGAAACAACGTTGATCAGGATGTTTGGGTCATTGATGACCTTTTTGGCTTCTTTAATGTATTCGTCTCTCACAGCTGGAAAAAATAAAAGCGGTCAACCTATCTGTGGTTGCGGGAATTTGGCAAGGTTAAAGTGGTTCAGAGCTCGAAGGCAATGGAGGCTGCAATCTCTTTGGCTTTGTCCTCGCCGCAAAGTGCTGCTACCAGGCGCAGGGCGAAGCGGGTTGCTGTACCGGCTCCTTGGGAGGTGATCAGGCGGCCGCTCTCGACAACCGGTGCATCTGGATCCCGGCCCGGCAGCTTGCCTGAGGTTGAATGGTGCGAGGTGAAGGCACGGCCATCAATGACGCCGGCGGCGTTGAGAACGATGGGGCCAGCACAGATGGAGGCGATCCATTTACCGGCCTCGTTCTGCTTGCGCAGCCAATCGAGAACGCGGTCCTGATCGAGCAGTCGCGTGTGGCCTGGCCCGCCGGGGAGGACCACGAGGTCAAAATCCTTGTCGACAATCTCCTTAAAGTGAACATCGGCCTGCAGCGAGATGCCGCTGCGGCCTTTGATCAGCAGGTTTTCTTCAGTCGTGGCCACTGTGACCTCAACATCGGCACGGCGCAAAAGGTCGATCGGGGCTACGGTTTCCATTTCTTCGAAACCTTCGGGAATGAGTATCAGTGCTTTTGGCATATTCGGATGCTGAATCTATCCGGATCCGTGCAGGCTTCAAACATGAAATACGATTTGGCTTTGCGGATGTGGGTGCTGGGGTGCGCCCAGCCTATTGAGTCAGGCATTCGCTTTAAGCTCGAAGCCATCCTTTTGATCAACCACGGTCCAGCCAGCTTGCTGAAGCTCGTCGCGGAGGGAGTCGGCGGTGGCGAAGTCGCGGTCCTTCTTTGCCTGCCAGCGGCGTTCGGCAAGTTGCTGGATGTTTGCGGGAACTTCGCTGGCGGGAGCTTTGTCGGATTCGGGGTGGACTTCCAGGCCGAGCACGGCGAGCAGTTTGCGGAAGGCCTGGAGGTCGCGTTGGGCGTTGCCGGAGTCCGTCGACAGGGCGGCTTTCAAGCCCGTGTGGAGGGCACCGAGTGCGGCCGGGGTGTTGAGGTCCTTGCGGATTGCATCCCAGGCGGCAGTGAAAGCCCCAAAGTCTTCGAGTGGTATGTCGAGGAATTGTAAGGCTGACTTTGAGTCCTCGATCGATTCGCCGGCTTTTTCCAGCAGTCGGGCATAGCCGCGGCCCAGTTTGCCCAGCGCGGCGCGGGCTGCGTTGAGCCCGCCGAGGGTGAAGTTGAATTGCTGGCGGTAGTGACCGCCCAGCATGCCCAGACGGATCTCCGTTGGGTCGAAGCCCTTTTCGATCAGGTCGTCGAGGGTGAAGAAATTGCCCAGGCTCTTGGACATCTTTTTTCCCTCAACCAGAAGGTGGACTCCGTGCATCCAGTGGCGGGCGAAGGGTTTGCCAGTAGCGGCTTCGCTCTGTGCGATTTCGTTTTCGTGGTGTGGGAAGCAGAGATCCTCGCCACCACCGTGGAGGTCAAAGGTTTCACCCAGGTAGCGGATGCTCATGGCTGAACACTCCAAGTGCCAGCCCGGACGGCCCCGTCCCCAGGGACTGTCCCAGGCGACTGGGCCATCGCTGTCCTTGTGTGCCTTCCAGAGGGCAAAATCAGCGACCGCGTCGCGTTCGTATTCGTCGGCCAGATTGGTGCCGCCCGCGCTGTTGGTGGACTGGCTGAGCAGGGCTTCCGGATCGAAGTGGGAGAGCTTGCCGTAGCCCTTGAAATGGCTGACCTTGTAGTACACCGATCCATCTCCACCGACATAGGCGTAGCCCTTGTCCATCAGCTTCTGGATCATTTCGAGCTGCTCGGCGATATGCTCTGTCGCGCGCGGTTCCACATCTGGGGTGAGTAGGTTCAGGCGTTTGCAATCGGCGTGGAATTTATCTGCCCAGTGGCGGGTAAAGTCTTCCAGACTCTTTCCGGATTCTAGTGCTCCTTTGATGGTTTTGTCGTCCACGTCTGTGATGTTGCGGACGTAGAAAGGATTGTAGCCAGCTGCCTTAAGCAGGCGGTAGAGCACGTCGAAACGAACGAAAGTGATAAAGTTGCCGATGTGGGCCGGGCCGTAGACCGTGGGTCCACAGACATACATGCGGTAGTGATCGGGCTGCTCTGGTAGGAGCGGCTTCAGTTGACGTGACAGAGTATCGTGTAGCTGTACCGTTTGCATGAAAATGGTTTTGTTGGAATCGAGCGCCGATGCTCAGAGGCTTTGAATGAAGGTATCGACGGCCTCCCAGTAGATTTCGGCAAAGTCCTCAACAAGGTTATTGTGGCCGCCCGTGTCAACCGTGACTAGTGTTTTGGGATCCGCGGCCCGCTCGTAGAGTTTCAGGCTGTGCGAGTAGGGAATCGTATGGTCGAGGGTTCCATGAATGATCAGCAGCGGCGCTTCGATGGCGTCGATGCGGCTGAGGTTGTCAAAGATATCCCAAGGCAGCAGGCGAATCCGGGTTAAGACCCGAAAGGTGCTGGTAAAGGTGCCTTCGAGAATGACCCCGGCGACCCCATGGTCTTCAGCCAATTGGACCGCTGGACCCCCGCCGAGGGAGCGCCCGTAGAGAATGACCTGTTCTTCGCTGAAACCCAATTCCTCTACAATATACTGCATGCTGGCCTGAGCGGCTTGCATGATGCGCCTTTCGTTCGGGCGCCCAGTGCTGGTTCCGTAGCCCGGGTAGTCCCAGGCGAAGACTGCGAAGCCCTGCTCGCGCAGCAATTCCAAACGGCCTTGGGTACGGCCGAGGTCCTCGCCATTGCCGTGGTGGTAAAAGACGATTCGGTCGGCCTGTTGGTTGGGCAAAAACAGGGCAGAGATCTCATAGCCCTCGTCGCCATAGGGAATCTTGATAATGGCATCCGAGTCCGAATAGCTTGAGGGCGGCTGGGGAAAGATCATGCGGTTGGCAAATACCAGTGCAAAAAGCGCAAGGCCCAGGTAGGCTGTTGCCACGGTCATAAGGATCATTTTGAGCAAATTCATAAATTCGGAGAGCTATCAGTGAAGCCTTCACTGGCTTGCGCATCAACGAAAACTTTGAATTCGGATGTCAATATCTTAAAAGTTGCTCCGAGCGGCAGAATAGCGTTGACCCGTATAGGGTATCCACCGCAAATAATCGACGCAATGCGGGTTATACTGTTAACGGTTTTCCTAAGCTTGGTACTCGTCGCAATCTTCGCCGTGCTCTTTATCGGCGAACGGCGTCAGCGGGGCGCACGAAGTCCGGAACAGGATGCACTGCTGCCTCTGGAGGATGATGATTCTCCGGATAAGCACCGTAGAAATTGAATATTCCCAGTTTGAGCGGTTAGCGCCGACTCTTTCGACTCTTATACATGAATACCTTATCAAGTAACCGTCAGGTCATCACCTATGACGACCACCACGTACGTCTCTTCATGCTGGCCTCTGTGTTTTGGGGGATGATCGGTATGATCGTGGGAGCGCTGATTGCGCTGCAGATGAATTTTCCAGCCCTTGGTTTTGAAACCTCGTGGCTGAGCTTTGGTCGCTTGCGCCCTCTACATACCAATGCGGTGATCTTTGCGCTTGTTGGCAACATGATGTTTGCTGGAATTTACCACTCCACCCAGCGCCTGTGTAAAACCCGAATGGCCAATGACTGGCTCACGCGGATTCACTTCTGGGGCTGGCAGAGCGTTATTGTTCTAGCCGCTGTCACCTTGCCATTGGGCCTGACCAAGAGCAAGGAATACGCCGAACTGATTTGGCCGATCGATATTTTGGTTGTGGTGGTCTGGGTGATCTTTGCGATCAACTTTTTCTGGACCCTGGCCAAGCGCAACGAGCCGACGCTGTATGTGGCGATCTGGTTCTACATCGCCACGATCGTTACGGTGGCCATGCTTTATGTTGTCAATAATTTGGCCATTCCAACCAGCCTGACCC
>JBJHBN010000328.1:0-4025 GCA_050485505.1 Opitutales bacterium
ATACATAACCGGCCCTATTTATTATTGAGATACGAAACGTCGCCGCAAAAAAAAAGGCCGCCTCCTCCTGTTGGAGAAGACGGCCACTGTATCATCAGAGTAGGGGTAACAAAGCTAACAAATCAGATTTATTTATAAAGGGTCTTACCGACCGAGCGCAAGTCTTCGCAGGAGCGAACAATGCGCGCAGCCATGTTTTCTTCTGCCTTCTTCAAATAGCTGCGTGGGTCATACATCTTTTTGTTGCCGATTTCGCCATCGACCATGATCACGCCGTCGTAATTCTTCAGCATGTGATCAGCAATCGGGCGGGTGAAGGCATACTGGGTGTCGGTGTCGACGTTCATCTTAACCACACCGTAACCGAGCGTTTCGCGGATTTGCGAAAGATCGCTACCGCTGCCGCCGTGGAAAACGAGGTCCATTTTGGCCTTCTCGCCATACTTGGCGATCACGGCGTCCTGACCCTGCTTGAGGATCTCCGGACGCAGTTTTACGGCGCCTGGCTTGTAGTGGCCGTGCACATTACCAAAGGTGGCGGCAAAAGTGAAACGTCCCAAGTCATTGAGGCTTTCATACACGGCGACCATGTCTTCGGGCGTGGTGTAAAGCTTGTCTTCCGGGGTGTCTTCCGTTCCGGCAGCTCCATCCTCCTCGCCACCGACAACGCCGGCTTCAACTTCGAGGATGATTTCGTTTTCAGCACAGAGTTTCATGTACTCCTTGCTGATAGCCATGTTCTCTTCCAACGGGAGGTTGGAGGCATCCAGCATGTGATTCTGGAACAAATTGTTCTCTCCGCGGGCACGGCGCGCAGCAGTTGCCTCAATCAAAGGCTTCAGAAAGCTGTCAGCCGCTTTCGGCTGGCAGTGATCCGTGTTCAGCGCGATCAGTACGTCGTACTGCTCGGCGAGGCGGTGGGCGGCTTCAGCCAGCACAATGACCCCGTAGGCCGCGTCCTTATGGTTCAGGCCGGATGCGAACTGACCCGCACCGGTCGAGAACTGGATAATTCCATCGGACTTGGCATCTGCGAAGGCTTTCAACGCCGCATTGATTGTGACGATGGAAGCACAGTTGATGGCCGGATAGGCATAGTTGCCTGCTTGAGCCGCGTCGAGCATCGCGGCGAATTGCTTGGGTGTTGCTATTGGCATAGTAGTCTTTCGATAATATAAGTTACCTTAAAGAAAGCTAAGGGATGTCAGTACGCCTTGGCAATGACAAGCATCTTCATAAGGAAAATTAATCTACAGATGCAGGGCGATTAGGAGTCCTTTTTGACTGCCTTTTTGGCTGCTTTTTTGGCCGCCTTTTTCGCGGGCCTAGGAGGGAACTCGAATCCGATTCCACCACCTTTTTTCAGGATCAGAAAGGCGTCGAAATTGCGGCCGGTGCGCTTGGACTTGAATCCTTTGATCAAGCTGGTTTTTCCCTCGCTCAGCAGTTTCTCGATATCCTCCGCCGGTAGCGTTTTGCCCAGCATAGTACGGCTGATGCGGAAGGCATCCTTGCGCTCACCCTGCAAGCTGCGGGCGCAGGCGTAGGCACTGGGCGCTTCATAGACCTTTTCGCCGGTTTCCGGGAAGGTGCCTATGACCTTGAGCTCGTCGAGGTTGATCGGCTCACCGTTGCCATCTTCATTATCGTTGTTGCCGAAGTCGAAGCTGACCTTGTTCATCGCATCCAGGCGCAGGATGGCTGAGAAGGGTTTGCCCGCTTTGGAGCGGAAATCGTCCAGCGGTCCGATCTGGCGGTCCTTGATCAGGGTTTGGACTTCCTCTTCGCTGAATTTGCGCCCGGCAATGGTCTTGTAGATGGTGATTTCCTCGTCCTGGCTCTTGTAGCACTGGAGGAACTCCTTCATCGGTTTGTTATCGGTGGGCGAGATGATGGAGGTCTCCGGTGCTTCCTCCGCCGATTCTTCGAAGTTTTTCACCCGATCAACAACCTGTTCGGTCATTTTGCGAATCCCTTTCATGAAGGTTTCGCGGTCGAGTTTACCTTCTTCCATCAGACGCAGCTTGTGTTCCCATTCACCGGTAAGGTCCGGCTGGGTCAGTTCCGCTGCCTTAATTGCCTGGAGGAATTCAAGCAGGCGCTCGGCCTTTGTGGTCGGCACCAGGAATTTGGCATCCCGCTCCAGATACTTTTCATGAACCAAGTGATCGATAGTCGACGCACGGGTCGCGGGAGTGCCGAGACCGAGCTCTTTCATTGCCTCTGCAAGCTCTTCGTCCTCAACTAGTTTGCCAGCACCTTCCATCGCCGACAACAGGGTGGCTTCGGTGAAGCGGGAGGGCGGTTTTGTCTGGTCTGCCTCAAGTTCGCAGCCGTCGGCCTTGGCCACATGTTCGGCATCCTTTGGCCGCTGGTCGGCCTCGAGCCAGTCCGGATTGCGGTCGGCGTCGGTCAATGGTGGTAGTTCCGAGCTGGCCGCTGCTTTGCCGTAGACCTGCAAGTATCCGGGTTTAACCAGCACCTTGCCTTCAGTGTGGAAGCGGAAGCCGGCGATCACGGAGCTGCGGGTGGTGACGTCGAACTCGGCCGGCGGGAAGAAAATCGCTATGAAACGGCGAGCGACCATGTCGAATATTTTCAATTCGTCGCCCGACAGGCGGGCGATACTTTCGCCGGTGGGAATAATGGCAAAGTGATCCTTTACCTGGGCGTTGTTGAAAATCCGTTTGTTGGGCTTCACCCAGTCATTCTGCAAAACCGCTTTGGCGTGCTCGCCGAAGTCGCGATCAAGTTTGCCGAGGGTGTCCTTGACGGTCGGGATATAGTCTTCCGGCAAGGCGCGCGAATCGGTTCTCGGATAGGTCAAAACCTTGTGGCGCTCATACAGGGACTGGGCAATTTGCAGGGTGCGGCCTGCCGAAAAACCAAATCGGCCATTCGCTTCGCGCTGGAGAGAGGTCAAGTCGTAGAGCCGCCCGGAGGATTGACGGGTGCGTTTCTTTTCGTCCGAAACGGCTGCCGCTGGCTGACCCTTGAGCTGTTCCAGAATTGATTGCGCCTCTTCTTCGCTCCAGAGGCGATCAACCTTGTCGTGAGCGTCGGTCTTGTCGGCTTTGTCAGCCTTGTGCAGGAGCCCCTGATAGCTGCCCTCGGTAATCGTAAATTCGCCGTGGATGCGCCAGAAATCACGTGGCTTGAAGTTGCGGATTTCGAGCTCGCGGTTGAACACGATCGACAGGGTAGGTGTCTGCACACGGCCCACGGTTGCGACACCCTTGGCCCGACCAAACATCCTTTTGGTGGCCGCCCGGGTGGCGTTAATGCCTATCAGCCAGTCGGCCTCGGAGCGGCTGCGGGCCGCATCCTGCAGGCTCTGCATTTGTTCCGGTGTTTTCAGTGAGTCGAAAGCTTTCTGGATAGCGGCCTTGGTCATCGACTGCATCCACACCCGCTTATAAGGCTTCTTACAGCCGCAGGCTTCGTAGATGTAGGTGAAGATCAATTCCCCCTCGCGGCCGGCGTCGCAGGCGTTGTAGACGGCTTCCACATCCTTGCGCTTCATCAGCTTTTTCAAGTTGTTGAGGCGCTCCTTGCCGCGTTTGTCACTGACGGGTTTCAGTTGGAACTTTTCGGGTAGAATCGGCAATTTGCCGAGCTGCCAGAATTTATACTGTTTGGCGTCGATGTCTTCCGGCATGAAGAGCTCGACGAGGTGACCGGCCGCAGCCGCAATCACGTATTCGTCGTTCTCAAAATGCTCGCCGTCCTTCTTGAAACGGCCGAGTGCCCGGGCAATATCCTGTGCCACCGAGGGTTTCTCGGCAATAATCAATGACTTCATAGAACTAATTTGGATCCGTTGGGATGTGAGTGCTCGAGGGCTTTGGCTCAGAGTTTTTCGATGACCTGATCCAGGGCTTCGAGCAAGCCCCCGATGGTGGTCTCCGTTTCATCACCCATGTTTGAGATGCGGAAGGTTTTGCCCTTTAGCTTGCCGTAACCGCCGTCGATAACACAATTGTGCGACTCACGCAGCAACTTGTTGAGCTTACCGATGTCCCAGT
>JBJHBN010000329.1:0-4018 GCA_050485505.1 Opitutales bacterium
CGCCGTGATCAAAAATGGAGGCCCCATCGGTGTGTGTCGCCATGCGTCCACCCGGAGCCCGAGCCTTTTCAATGAGCGTCAGGTCAACCGCATACTCACGCAATTTACGGGCAGCACTGAGGCCACTGATGCCGCTGCCGACAATAATACAAGACTGGATGTTCAACATAGCTAATTAGGGGATCTTACCAAAGGTAACGCTTATGGCAGACTCAGAGGGTTCCTGCAATCATATATCGAATTCGTTTCATTCCGTGTTTTTACAAATGTTTCGCTTGCTCGGAAGCTCGACGATTGCCTTAATCAATTGGAATGTTTCGTTTACGCCTCTGCCCCCTTCTGGCATTGCTCCTCTCTGCCTTTGCCTTAGATGCCCAACCACTCGCCCGGCTCCTGGGCTACTTCCCAGAAGACTTTTTCCGGGGTTACGGCATGAGCCCTCCAGCAATCGCCCCGGACGGGAAAACGGTCGCTTTTTTAGTCAGCTCCCGGGATCGCAACCAGATTCGACTTTTCCACGTGGAAGATGGCCGCGAATCGGTGCTCCACTCGACGGATTCTGGGGATCAGTCGTTCCGTGCTGCTGCTTGGGCTGGTTCATCCCGCCTGGTTTATCAGGATCAGAGGGGCAACTGGTACTCGATCGAAACTCCACACGGTCAGCCGCAACGAATTTTTAACTCAAGAGGCTATTTTGTGGGTTGGGGTATTGTCGCAGTCGGAGATTTTCACACTGCGCAATTGTTTTCCAGAATGCCAGAGGACAACGATCATATCCTGTTGCAGACTCGCGACCGTCGGGGGCGAGCGCAGGTAGTGCGAGTGCAATTGAGCAGCGGTGATGAATCGGTGGTGCAGCGGGCTCAGTCGAACATTGAAGAGTGGATTCCGAGTCTTTCCGGCGATGTGGTTGCCGGCACACGCTTTACCCGCAACCAAGTAGAGTTTCGCTACCGTCCGCCTGGCACGAGGCGGTGGCAGAACCTGGACCATTTCGTTCCAGAGCGTGCCCATTCGTTCTCATATTCGGGTCGTAGCCATGCCTCCCGTCGGTTTCAGTTCCTAATGTTTGGTGCCGACAATCACACGCTCTATTTCGCCTCCAATACGGGCACCAACACCAATGCAATTTACCGCATGGATGTCCGTAGCGGCGAATTGGTCCGCTTGGCCCACGATCCGGTCTACGACCTATTCTCGGATCACAATCCTGGCCAAGGGCTGGTCTTCAGTGCTGAATCGAAAGATGTCGTCGGCATTCACTATCATCAGGAGAAACCGCACACTCTGTGGCTCAGTGAGCGCTTTCAGTCTGTTCAGGACCGCATAGATGCGCAGATACCGGACCAAATCAACCGGATATTGAGTTTTGATAGAGCCGAGAAGCGCTTTATTTTTGCCACAATATCAAGCCGTTCCAAGGGGCAATTCTATCTGTATGACCGCGATCAGGATGGGATCACCGAACTGGGTGCCGCCGACAGTCGACTGAATCCCGACGATCTGGCGGTCATGCGACCGGTTTCCTTTGAAGGGAGGCATGGGCATACCCTCCCCGGATACCTGACGCTGCCGAATTCCACCACCGAAGCGGAACCTTCAACAACACCACTGGTTGTTCTGGTTCACGGTGGACCGTGGGTTCGTGACCTCTATGGATATCACCCTGAAGTACAATTTCTCGCAAACAAGGGCTACGGAGTGTTACAGGTCAATTTCCGTGGCTCGACAGGCTATGGATTTGAGCATTTTGATGCCATTCGCCAACGCTTCGGCAGCGTGGCCGTAGAAGATATTGAGGACGCCTTGGACGCTGTACTGGTTGACTACCCCCAGCTGAATGCCGAGGCGGTGGCGGTAATGGGTTCCAGTTTCGGGGCCTACGCGGGTATGAATCTGTTGCTATCGCGTCCGAACAGCTTTCGCGCAGGAATCCTCATGATGGGGCTGTATGACATTGAAAAACAGGTACAACATGTGAAGGACAAAGACCGCGAATACGCATCCGGTTACTGGGACGAAATGGTCGGCGGTGCCTGGGATTCAGACGCCTTGCGAGGCATATCACCCATACACCGGATTGAAGAACTGCAGGTTCCAGTTTTGGTGATTCATGGAGAACAGGACAACATTGTTCCAGTCGAACAGAGCCGCACTTTGGTTCGCAAACTACAGGAATACGACAAACCCCACCAGAGCTACCTCATGCGCACAGAAGGTCATGGCATCGAAGCCGAACGAGAAGTGATAGCGGTCTACAGTCGGGTGCTGGACTTCCTTGAATCCAATTTAGAAGAATGAAAAGAATTGTTGTTGCATTGATTACTTCTCTGGTTCTGGCCAGTTTAGCCGGAGCTTTTATCTGGTGGCAGGCTCCACTTCGAAAACTGGAGAGGCAGGCGTCTTCAGGGAATATTGGGGCGATGATCGAACTTGCGGATCTCTATCTGGCAAGCGACCCGCCTCAGTTGGAACCAGCTGAACAATGGCTGGAGCAGGCCGCTCGGTCCGGACATCTGGCCACTGCCCGGCGTTTGCTTGAGGCGTATGCGGATCCCCGACACGTGCTCGGACCAGATGCCCAAAAGCACAAGGAATGGTCCCATCACCTCGCACGCCGCGGGGATGCCGGGTCACAGTTCATTTATGCCAATTTGATCCGCGAAGAGGGACAATTCACGCAGGAAGGTTTGGATTGGTTGAGGCAGAGCGCCCGCCAGAACCACGCTCCAGCTGCCTTTGCTCTGGCGGAATACGAAATTGATTCCCACGGCCACAATGTACAGGCACTTCGGTATCTGCGTTCGGCGGCAGACCTCAACTATCCCCCGGCGCAATACTTGCTGGCGCTGCACCAGATCGAGTCGGCGAAATCCGATCAAGAGCGTTTCGAGGCTGCCCGGCTCATGATTTCAGCAGCCCAGGCTGGAGTTGACGAGGCCCTGGATCCAGCAGCGACGATTCTTTTGCAAAGACCGACTCGAAGCATTCGCCAATACCTTCAGCCTATTCTAATGCAGGCCTGGGAATCGGGTCGAACTGACGTCGCCCCGCACCTGGCTGTTCTGCACCGTGCCGCAGAGAGTCGAGACGCTTTGAAATGGCATTTGAAATCCTCCGCTTTGGGCTACACTGAATGGCTGCCGGAGGTTGCGGCACTGAAGGCGAGGGAAACGATTGCGACGGATTGGGAAATATCCGCATGGCGTGCGCTGGAAGCCATGAGTCTGAATCCGACGGTAGATTTCTCGACCTATCTTCAAGGCCTGGATGATTGGCAATGGCTGCAGGCGCTGGCCCTGATCGAAGGTGTCCAACAATTCATTCCGGAGGATGCTTCACCGCCGTTTCCCCTCGAAGCGGTGACTGAGATTGAGGAGGCCATTCACCTCTTACACATCAGCACTCAAGAAGGCGTGGCTGATTTCGGTCAAAATTATGAAATGCTCGCAACCGGTGTCGTTCTGGCTGCGCCGGCCTCGCTGTTGGAGAAAATGAATACGCCGGACTGGCCGATTCAGGATCCACGCTTGAACGCACAGTTTGCTGTGCACCTGTTCAATCAAAACGTGCCGGGCGCTTGGGAAGAAGCCTATGAGCGGCTGATTGCCTTGGACCAACAGGAGCAAGCCCAGCGCTTGCTTTCGAGCGGCTTTTCCCGCCGAATACCTGCGGCATTTTGGGTGTGGGCGCAGCAGGCTTTGCAGGATCCCGATAGTCCTGCCGGAGACCGTCGCATCAACGACTGGCTGGCAATCGCTGCTGTGGACCGTCTGGATGCCAAAGAGTTGCTGTTGGAACGTCTCCGCAGTCAGATTGGTTTGGATGTGGATTTAGACCTGCAGCGACCCTTTATCCTTAGCCTGGCAGAAGAAGGCGACGAGTCGGCGCAGGAGTGTCACCAGCCGATCGAGACGGGACAGGCCGTCCGCAATCAGCAGGGCGATGCCGCAGTACATCCAACCGAAGACGAGCCCACCGATCGACCCGAGGGACTCGATCTCGGTCAACGGCCTCG
>JBJHBN010000330.1:0-4011 GCA_050485505.1 Opitutales bacterium
CACCCGTGCCATCGGCTCCGGTGTGGTTGCGGATCCACACACATTCGTCTGGGAAGGTGCTTACATCGAAAAACACGGTTATTCCGTTAAGGAACGGCTCCTGATCGACGAGCGCACCATGGTCAGCGACCTCTCTCACCGTCTGCTGGACCTTGGCTGGGAACACTACCGCACGCATGTGATTGGCGAAGAGGCCCGTGGCAGCACAGGCCGCGGCATTTCACCGGCTTATTGTGACGAGACCGCTCACTTCCCGATTTTTTACGCCGATTTCACCAACGGGCGGGCGGCCTTTGAGCGAAAACTGCGTCAACGTATGAGCCGCGCCCTGCTCACCCTGCAAGCGGTCTGTCAGGTTGACGAGGCCAGTTGGAACGGTTTTTTCCAAACTTTGACCCAAGCCGAAACCCGCGCTCACAAAGAACTAATCGATGCGGACATCCTTCCCGCCGAAACCTTTGATTTCGAGCGCTTCAAGGGCTCCAAACCTTTTACTTTGAACATGGACGCCCTGGTCGAAACCTACTGGACCGCCGGGCAGATGCTGAAACCCAATATCGGTGATGTGCGCGAACACATCCTACAGACCATTGCAGCCGGCCACACCGTTATCGGTGAGTTCGGCCAGGCCTTCTGGTTGGACAAGCGCTTCGGATTCCCGCCAAACGTTACCGCCTCACATACCCTGCCTGGCGAATTTTATGTCAGCGCCGGCGTTCCAGTTCAACCGGTCCACACGGTTGGCGTCTGCAAGGCCTACGACACCAAGGTGGGCACCCACCACTTCATCTGCCGGTTCCCGACCGATCATCCGCTAGGGCAAAAGCTCTCCAAAATCGAATTTGGCGTCACTACCGGACGACAACGCATGGTGGGCTGGTTCGACGCAGTCGAAAAAGGCGATGCCCTGCGTTATGGAGGTTTTCAGGATCTGTGTATTAATAAGCTGGACGCCCTCAGCTACAGTGGCGACTGGAACTCGGGCAACCTGAAGGTGTGCACAAGCTACGAGGACACAAATGGCAGTATTGTCCAACACGTTCCCCGTTCAACAGCCCAGCACACCCGGGTCAAACCAATCTACACAGAGGTCCCGGGCTGGTCCGAGGATATCAGCGGCATCCGCAACTACGCTGATCTCCCTGAAAATGCGCGGCGCTACGTTCGTGTAATGGTTCGCTCGACACTTGAAGTGGCCTATGGCGCGGACACTGCAAATTGGCCCAAAGCATTGCCCAATCTGCGCTACATCGGTGTCGGCCCCGAGCCCGATCAGATTATTTCTGATATCCCCGAGACCCGTGGGCTGCTGAACCTCGCCTGATCAGCAACCCATCTGCGTCTCAAACCGCTGCCTTCCCGTTGACATTCTGTAGCAACGAGAGCAAACTGCAAAGTACAGCTATGCAAGTAAAACAACTCAACTGGCTACCACTTGGATTCGTCCTCAGCTACCATTTGCTCCTGATTGCCCTGCTGCCATTTGTCATAGGTCAATTGGGTGCAGCGGCATGGACCGGATTTCTTTTGACCTATGTGTTGGGCGGTTTGACCATCACCGCCGGCTATCACCGCCTTTACGCGCACAACGCATACCGGGCACACCCGGTTTTTGAATGGGCAGTACTCATTCTTTCAACCTTGGCCTTCCAGTGGTCGGCCCTGATGTGGTCCCACGATCACCGCCTGCACCATAACCATGTCGATACCGACAAGGATCCCTATTCGGTCAAAAAGGGATTCTGGCATGCCCATATGCTGTGGCTTTTTACCTACAAACGCCAATTCCAACCTCAAATTGTCAATGACCTGCTGAAAAACCGCCTAGTAGTGCTGCAGGATCGTTACTACCTCCTGCTCGCGATTACGGTCAATGCAACTGTTTTCGGCATAGCTTGCCTCTTCATGCATCCGCTGTCGGCTTTCTGGGCCGTCATCCTGCTGCGCATCTTTGCCATCCATCACTGCACCTGGTTCATCAATTCACTCGCCCACACCTGGGGTGCTCACACCTACGCCCGTGAGTTGAGTGCGGTGGACAACGCCATCGTTGCCTTTTTGACTTTCGGTGAGGGCTATCACAATTACCACCATGCGTTCGCCACCGACTACCGCAACGGCATCCGCTGGTATCACTTTGATCCGACCAAATGGCTGGTGTGGACCGCTGCTCGCCTCGGCCTGGCTTCAAAGTTGCGCACCATGCAACGGGTTCGCATTCAGAAGACTTTGGTGCAGAAGGACAAACAACTGTTCATCGAACACCTGAGCGATGAAAGCGATGCCCTGGCCTTGGACCTGCGGTCTCGCATCGAAGAACTGTCAGCCAAATTTGAGTCGAACGCTGCAGCCCTCAGCCGGACCCTGCGCGACCTCCGCTCAGCTTCCAAGCATCAGCGGAATTTGCTCCGCATAGAAATCCGCCGTCTGCGCCGCGAACTCCGCGCCACATGGAAGGCATGGGTAGCGCTCACCCGCTGGGCCGCCAGCCGTTACACCATCCACGCCTGATTTGGTTGTTGTTTATCAGCGCTTCTCAGCTATCAGGCGCACCAGGTCGACAAGGGTTACAATGCCCCTTAGTTCCTGATCTTTGCTGAGGACAAATACCTTACTACTGCCATTGCGCACCATGACCTCAATCAGGGTTTCGATGGGTTCATACTGGGAGATTGTCGGCACCCGGCTCAGTGGCAACTCAGCCAGTGTTTGCCCGGGATCCACATCCGGACGCTTCAAATACTCATAAAAGTCATTGCGGTTCAGTGCGCCGACAAGCCTTCCTTCGAAATCCACTACTGGATAGGTGCTGTGGCGATGGCTTTGCAACAAGCTCAGAGTGTCAGCGATGGTATTGCGTCTCCGCAATATAACCACTTCCGAACGCATCAGATCCCCCACTGGCAGGCGCCGTGCGCGCTCCGGAATACGCTCCTTCATGCGGTTAATCTCATCCACAGAGGAATACTGGATGGAACTCTGGGAAAACAGCCGATTCAAAACTTCGCTGCTCTCAGCCAATGGCTTGAAGGCCGCCACATCCAGCGCCAGCAAACGTGTCGGTTCAGTTGCCGTTGCTGTGAAATGCCAGGTATGGTCGTGCAAGAGCGCACGCTCGCCGAAGAAGCCCCCGTGTTCTATGACCTTGATCAACTTATCGCCATCATGGACTTCCATCCGTCCGCTCTGGACTACATAGAACGAGAAGGCCGGCTCGCCCGGATTGAACAAACAATCGCCCTTTTCAAGCCACACTTCCTTGAGCAAACGAGTGTAGCGTGGATTTAAGAGATTGATATCACGCGGAAAAAACAGATCCAACGTCCAATCGATCAAAACCCGCAATTTTCGCTCGAAGCCGGGCAGCTTGGACAAGTAGATCGAACGCCACATCCACCAGGCAAAAAATCCGGAGAAACGCATTCCTAATACGCTGGCAACCGCTGTCCTGCGGCCAATTGTGGCCAGTTCGCCCAATCCGGTGAAGCGGAACCGCTTCAGCGGTTTTTCATTCAACACAGCTGCCAGATTCCGCCCCAACATCAATCCCTGACGCATCGCAAACTGGGCAGTCGGCGGACAAAAACCCCCACCCTTCATCGGTACCACCGCACAATCACCCGCCGACCAAAGTCCAATCGCATCGGGGTGCTCGCTGTCTGCCTGAAGGAACTCATTGACCCGAATTCGCCCACGCTCCAAGGGCATACCCTGCTGTTTCTCCAAACCGCGCAGCAACCGGTGCGGAGCATTGCCCACAGTTGAAATACAAGTGGCGCTTTCAATGACATCACCGTTGTCGAGGTAGACCATGTTGGCTGTCAATGCCCGTGCTCGACTGTTGAGAATCACCTCCATGCCACGCTTGACCAACTGTTGTTCAGCATAGCGCCCAAGCGATTCATTCAAGGTCGGCAGCAGATGGCTGCCGCTGTGAATCAGAACCACACGGAAATCAGAATCATCGATATTGCTGTAGTCCCGGTGAACATCCTTCAGCAGGTCCAGTAT
>JBJHBN010000331.1:0-3999 GCA_050485505.1 Opitutales bacterium
GGACGATACCACGGGCTTCTCAGTCAAGGCGGATACCACCCTGTTTGTCGTAAGGGCTTCCTCGACACAGTCCCGTCAGGTGAAGACCGCCGTCGATCGCTTGCGTATGCGCGGCGCAACTATGGGCGGTTTCATTCTCAACTGTGTGGATACCAAGGGTACCGACTACTATTACTATAAGAAGTACAACGAGTACTACACATACAGCCCTCGCTGAGTGCCTGAAGGGTTGATACTGCTCAAACGGATGTGCTCTTTGGTGTCGGTTTTGCTTTTGCTTTAGCCGATTTAAGAGGTTTCTGCATCACCAGCGTCGGCCCAGGTTGCCACTTCGCAGGAATCGTCGTATTGGAAGGGGTTTCCGGGATGCCAAAGGCATTGCGGTGGAGTTGACCGATAAGCAGCTCCATGGCCCGTGAGCCCAGGATGCTGGGCCGCAAATCCAGGCCCGCAGCTGGCACCTTGCTCATCATCACGTTGAGACAGCAGAAACCGTGAGTTTCAGGCACCAGTGCACCTGCTTCCATCATCCAGTCACGCACGTCGGAGTTGTGGCTGAGTACGACATCCGGATTGTGAGATTTGAACCATTTACGGAAGGACGTTGCCTCCAAAGGCTCGGCGACAAAAGGCTGAATTTCTTCAAAATCCTTGTGATGACGTTGGTAAATATTGAAAGCCGCTTCCCAGTGATACATCAAGCGGCTGTCGTGGCTGCGTTGCAAAACGAGGCCCGGTCGTCGATACCCCATTGAGGCCAATTCGCGCAAGGCCATGATCATCGAACGGAAATGGTCGGAACAAACCGTGTCGAGAGAAGGACGGTCAATCAGGTAGTCACTGTAAATGCCTGCGAACTGATTCCATTCGAGATCGGAAATATCCGGGGTCTGTCCGGCGGGGAGGAGAAAAATTCCATGGATCCCCCGCGATTTGAGAATTGTATTCAAGCGGCCGATTGAAAGGTTATCACGGCCCAGGATGAATGCTTCCACCTTGAATCCTAGCTTCGCCGCCGCATCGGTCGCACCCTCCGCCAGCGCGCGGTGATAGTTTTGTGCGTTAACGGGCCGGTGGGAAGAGCTCTCGAGGTCGACAATTGCGACGACTCCACGAAAAGTTCCAGTGCCTGAACGGCGCATTTCGGACATCAGGGCACCGGCCAAAGGGTTGTAGTGGTAGCCCGCTTCGTTCGCAGCTTCCTGGACCCTGAGTCGGGTTTCCTCACGCACGCGCGGGTTGTTCCTAAGGGCTTCGGATACAGTGGTATGGGAAAGGCCGAGGCTGCGGGCAATTTCGCGGATTGAGGTTTTCGCCATAATTTTGTTTGAGAAATGGGGTTTAGGGTCGTTGACTGTCAGATTCCATCTGCATTGCGGCACAACTCAAGCATTTTCATCATTTTTATAATTCCGCATAATCCTTCGGAATGCCTCTTAAACAACCCTCCTTCCGTGCCGATTAGGTGGCAAACGGACTTTATTTTATGACTTCATCAAACGAAAAGAACTCACAACCCCCCCGGATAGGCCTTATTGGTGTCGCTGGTTATGCGCAGATTTATGTCGACCTCCTCCAGCGTGCGCACGACCAGAAGCTGGTTGAGATTACGGCGGTCAATGCCCGTCCCGCCCGCCAGGGCATGCCCAGCGTAGGGGATCTAAAGCGGCGCGGCGCCAAGATTTACGACAGTTTCGAGGACCTGGTCGACGGTGCCAGCAAAGAGATGGACATCTGTTTGATTCCTACCGGAATTCAGTGGCACACCAGAATGGCGGTGGCTGCGATGGAGGCAGGGGCGCATGTTCTTCTCGAAAAACCGCTTGCGGGCTCAGTCGAAGACGGTGAGGCGATCATTCGTTCCGAAGACGAGACGGGCCGCTGGCTGGCTGTCGGCTTCCAGGATGTCTACAGCCCGGAGGCACTCTGGTTGCGTGATCAGATGCAGAACGGGGCGATCGGTAAGCTGAAGTCTGTTCGTATGCTGGGTCTCTGGCCGCGCCCGGCGAGCTACTACAACCGGAACCAATGGGCGGGTAAAATGATGGCCGACGGTGCTGCGGTGCGCGATTCCCCACTGAATAACGCGTTTGCCCACTTCGTGAATCTGGCTTTGTTCTTTTCCGGACCGGACGCCGAGCATTCTGCCGATGTCGAAGTGTATGCGTCAGAATTGTTGCGCGCCCGGGATATCGAGACCTTTGACACTGCGGTTGTGAAAGCCCGCTCGGAGAACGGAATCGATTTCTGGTTTGGTGTCAGTCACGCCTGTACCGTGCAACGAAACCCTGAGATCATTATCGAGGGCGAAAACGGCCGCGCTGAATGGTTCCATGAAAAGCACATCCGTATAGTGCTCAACGACGGAAAGGTCATCGAGCGGGAGGTCCCGACCTATGAGCAGACTCGTCAGGCTATGTTTGATGCGGTGTTGAACCGTTTTGCCGACCCCAAAACCTTTATCTACACGTCGCGTATGGCGATCAGCCAGACGCGTTTCATTGAGAGCGTTCATGCCAGTGGAAAAATCGAGGATGTTCCGGTGGAGGCCATAGATCAGCCGAATCCGGAGGATCCTCAGGAAAAGCAAATCCCGGCCATTCGCGGCCTCGCGGAGAGCATGGACAAGGCTTTTCAGAATAAGAGCCTGTTGAAAGAGGCTGGTTTACTTCAGTCCCTTTGATAGACTAATTCCTTCGACGGCTCCGAGGACTGGATGGTCCCGGAGCCGCTCGTTTTATCCGCCCCACCCAGAACCCTGACCTTTGTTGCCTAATGAAGTCCTTGTCCCGCCGTGAATTTGTTCGAACAACCGCCATCGCTGCCGCTTCTTTGAAGTTGGCTTCACAAGCTATGTCCCAAGGCTCTCCAGCACCTTCGAAGCCCACTCACTCCAGTGTTCAGGGCGGGCCGCCGCGGCTGCGTTGGCTGGAGGGTGGGGTGCCGGGCGCCCAACCGGGGACTGCCTGGGGCTTGCCTTGGCCTAAAGGCAAGTATTCGGCGGACACCAAGTTTGCGGTACGCACCGAAAGCGGGACTGCGGTCCCGACTCAGACTTGGCCAATGGCTTACTGGCCCGACGGTTCCCTAAAATGGTCTGGCCATGCAATCTCGGCGGGTTCAGGCAAGGTGGAAGAACTGGTGATTGAGCCAGGGACGCCCGTGAGGCCTGAGCAATCCGTGCGGGTCCAGGTCGCTAGGGCTGCGATTGATGTGAATACGGGCGTTATGAGTTGCCGTATTGCCAGGGAAGGAACTACTGCAATCCGATTTGTCCGCCGGGGTGGGGTAGAGGTGGCCCGCAACGGCCGAATTATGGGGATGCGCCAGGACAAGGCTGAGCCAGAGCCGGGCGAAGCCATTCAGCCCGAGGGTTTTGTCGGCGAAATTGAGTCCGCCGAGGTTGAGCAGAATGGTCCGGTGCGTGCGGTCATCAAGGTGACAGGTCGCCACCGCACCGATTCCGGGCGCCACTGGCTGCCTTTTACTTTGCGCTTCTATTTCCACGCGGGTGGTGACAGCCTACGCATCGCACATACCTTTGTTTACGATGGGGACGATGCGGTGGACTTCATTTCCGGCCTCGGCCTGCGCTTTGAGGTGCCGCTGCGCGAGGCTAGTCACAATCGTCATTTACGCTTTGTCGGTGAGAATGATGGCGTCTTCAGTGAGGCAGTTCGCGGCATAACCGGACTCTGGCGCGACCCGGGGGAGCCTGTTCGCCAGGCACAGGCGGCTGGTAAGGCGACACCACCTCTGGCCGAATGGTTGCCACGGGTAGCCAACCGCCTGCACTGGATACCACAGTGGGGTGATTATACGTTGAGCCAGCTGAGCGCCAATGCCTTCACCATTCGCAAGCGGACCCAGTCGGGCCATGCCTGGGTTCCGGCGGCACAGGGGAAGCGTTCGGCCGGTCTGGGCTATGTCGGCGATACCTCGGGCGGTGTAGCCTTTGGTATGCGGGACTTCTGGCAGGCCCATCCCTCTCAGTTGGAC